>JBDRFG010000030.1:0-3208 GCA_043819135.1 Candidatus Eiseniibacteriota bacterium
TCGATGACCCCCTCGTACTCGGTCCCGTAGCCGACCGCGCCGGAGGCCAGCATCACCGGGGTCTTCATCGTGAGGTCGCCTATGCGGGTCGTGAGGTCAGGCACGCGTCAGTTCCTCCAGGACCAGCTCGCTCGTGTCGAAGACCGGTCCGTCCGAGCAGACGGCCTTGTATCCGGACCGCGTCAACACGACGCATCCCCGGCAGGCCCCGACGCCGCAGGCCATCATCTCCTCGAGGAGCGCCTCGCACGGGACTCCCCGCTCCCGCGTGACTCTGCCTGCCGCCGCGATCATCGCCGGTGGACCGCAGCAGTAGACGCGCGCCGGCGCCTCGAGTTCGCCGAGCACTCTCTCCAAGAGCGCCGTGACCGTTCCGTGGAGGCCCTCGCTCCCGTCGTCGGTCGCGACCTCCAGGAGCATCTCCCCGTCGCCCGTGGGGGGCGGCAGCATGTGGTGCAGGAGCCCCTCGGACGAGCGCGCCCCCACCAGTGCGTGCAGCCTGTGGTACCCGCGCCTCAGCTCCTGCGCGAGCAGGCGGAGACCGGAGACGCCGATACCGCCCGCGACCAGGACAGACAGGCCGTCCTCGTCGGGCGCCGTGAACTCGTTCCCCAGAGGCCCGACAACTCTGACTGCCGCGCCCACCGGTCTCTCCACGAGCGCGCGGGTTCCCTTCCCCCGCGTCTCGACCAGGAGGTCGAACCTGCCCGGCGCCGGGATCCCCGCGACGGAGAACGGGCGCATGAGCGCCAGGTCGTCGGAGACGGCGACGTTCACGAACTGGCCCGGCTTCGCTGTAGGCAGTTCGGGACCCGTCTCAAACGTGAACAGGAAGCTCGTCGGGCTCACGCTGACCTTGCGCGCGAGCGTCACCTTCGTCGAACGCGGTCTCCTCAAAGACGACCTCTCCTCTCGAAACGGTGTGCGTGACGCGTCCCCGGATCTTGCGTCCGGTGAACGGCGAGTTCTTCGACTTCGAGACGAACCAGTCTTCGGTGACCTCCCACGCCCAGTCGGGGTCGAACACCGTGACGTCCGCGGGCGCGCCCACCGCGAGGCTGCCGTGCGGTATCCCCAGTATGCTCGCGGGGTCCGTGCTCATGAGTTCGATGGCGCGTTCCAGCGTGATGGTGCCCGGCTGGACGAGTTCGCTCAGCGTTAGTGGCAGGAGCGTTTCGAGCCCGATCATCCCCGGAGGAGCCGCGTCGAACTCGACCTGCTTCTCTTCTAGGGAGTGCGGCGCGTGGTCGCTCGCGATGGCGTCGATGGTCCCGTCCGCGAGGCCGGCCTTGATGGCGGCGACGTCTGCGGCACTGCGAAGCGGAGGGTTGACCCGCAGGTTCGTGTCGTAGCTCCTGACGTCGTTGTCGGTCAGCGTGAAGTAGTGAGGGCAGGTCTCGCAGGTGACCGCTACACCGTCGTCCTTCGCCCGCCGCACGAGTTCGACCGACCCCTTAGTCGACACGTGGGCGATGTGCAGGCTCGCGCCCGTCATCTTCGCGAGAATGATGTCACGAGCGACCGCGACCTCCTCGGCCGCGGCCGGGATTGGCCTGAGGCCCGCCATCGTGGAGGCGAGGCCCTCGTGCATGACTCCCGAGCCGACAAGTCCCAGCTCCTCACAGTGCGAGATTATGGGCAGGCCCACCATCGTGCTGTATTCGAGGGCCCTTCTCATGATGGACGGGTTCGCGACGTGACTGCCGTCGTCTGAGAAGGCCACGGCGCCGGCCGCCGCCAGCTCCGCCATCTCAGTCAGCGTCTCCCCCGCGCGTCCCCTCGTGATGGCCGCTATCGGGTAGACTTCTATCGGCGATGCGTGGTTCCGCACGAACGCGACCCACGACGCCGTGTCGGTGGCCGGCTCGGTGTTGGGCATGGCGGCCACCGCTGTAATGCCGCCGTGCGCCGCCGCGCGAGAGCCGCTCTCGATGGTCTCCTCGTCCTCCCGTCCCGGTTCGCGCAGGTGCACGTGCATGTCCACGAGCCCCGGAGCGACGATGGCGCCCGCGGCCTCGATGACCCCGGTCTCCTCGTCGGGCGTCAGGCCGGGGGCCCTGTCCGCGACGACGCCGTCCACGATCAGAAGGTCGACGTACTCGTCCGTTCCGGTTGCAGGGTCTACTAGCCGTCCGCCCCTTATCAGAAGCTTCCTCACAGTTCTACCTCCAGGAGCTCGAGCTCCTCCGCTCTCTCGGCCGCCCTTACGCGCGTGATCAGGTAGATGATGGCCATCCGGCACGCGACTCCGTTCGTCACCTGTTCGAGAATGACCGAGTTCCTGCCGTCCGCTACGTCCGGCGCGAGTTCGACTCCCCTGTTGATGGGACCGGGGTGCATGATTACGACGTCCGGCCTCATCCTGGCGACGCGCTCGGCGTCGATCCCGAAGAGGGCGGTGTACTCCCTCAGGCTCGGGAGGAAGCCTCCCTCCTGACGCTCGCGCTGTATCCTGAGCACGTTGACCACGTCCGCCTCGGCCGTCGCGCGCTCGATGTCGGTCGTCACGGTAACGCCCAGGCGCTCTACTTCCGCGGGCATGAATGTCGAGGGTCCGCAGAGGGTGACGTCCGCGCCCAGCGCTCTCAGTCCGTAGATGTCGGACTTCGCGACGCGCGAGTGGAGGATGTCGCCGACTATCGTCACGCGTTTGCCGTCGAGATCCCCGAGTCGATCGCGCATCGTGAAGATGTCGAGGAGCGCCTGGGTCGGGTGCTCGTGCGCGCCGTCGCCGGCGTTTATGACGGAGGCGTCCAGATGCTGCGCGAGGAAGTGAGGCGCGCCGGGGCACGAGTGGCGGATGACGACCATGTCAACCATCATTGCCTCGATGTTCTGCGCGGTGTCGCGCAGCGTCTCGCCCTTCTTCACGCTGGATGTGGAGGCCGAGAAGTTCAGCGTGTCGGCCGAGAGTCGTTTCTCCGCAAGTTCGAACGACATGCGCGTTCGCGTGCTTGCTTCGAAGAACAGGTTGGCTATGGTCACGCCGCGCAGTGTGGGGACCTTCTTGACCGGCCTGTCGAGGATCTCCCTGAACTTAGCGGCCGTGTCGAGGATCTCTAGAAGTTCTTCGCGGGTCGTTCCCTCAAGGCCAAGCAGGTGCCTGCTGGTCCAGTGCACTTACCCCTCCCCGAGGCCGGGGGGTGAAACGCAAAAACGGGCACCGCCGACCGGAGTCTGCGACAACCCGCTTCTTATGCGCTTCCTT
>JBDRFG010000031.1:0-16439 GCA_043819135.1 Candidatus Eiseniibacteriota bacterium
CGAGATCAGAGACCTCGAGACGGTCCGCACGGCGCTGACGATGGCGGAGACCGGGCACCTGGTGCTGACGACGGTGCACACGAGCGAGGCGCCTCAGGCGATCAGCCGAATAGTCGATATCTTCCCGCCGCACGAGCAGCAGGGTGTGCGGACGCAGATATCGCTGTCGCTGCAGGCCGTTCTTGTGCAGCAGCTGCTTCCCGACGCCAGCGGAATCGGCCGTGTGCTCGCCACCGAGCTGATGGTGGCGAACGCGGCGGTCAGGAATCTCATACGCGAGAACAACCTTCAGCAGCTTCGGTCGGCGATCGAGACGGGTTCGAAGGACGGCATGCACAGCATGAACTCGTCACTTCTGAGGCTCGAGAGGGAGAAGCGCATCACGACCGACAAGGCGATCGCCTCGTCGAACGACATCAAGGGAATCATGCGAGAGCTCGCGAGGCCCGTGAGGGCCTAGCGCGAGGCCGCCCGGACGACGAAGCAGAGGAAACGGGATATGCCTGAGTTCATGTTCACGGCCAAGACGGCGAACGGCAAGACGGTCCAGGGGACCAGATTCGCGGAGAGCGAAATGTCGCTCGTCTCGAGTCTGCGCAGGGAGGAGCTGGTCGTCGTGGCCGTAACTCCCGCTCCGATGAAGGCACCGCGCGCCAAGAAGGGCAAGAAGGTCAAGACGAAGGACCTGGCCATTTTTTGCCGTCAGATCAGTGCAATGCTCGGTGCGGGCCTGCCCGTACTCGAGTCCATCCAGAGCATAGCCGATCAGTCCGACCATGTAATCCTGGCGAAGGTGCTCCGGGAGATATCCGTGGACGTGGAGGGAGGCTCCACCCTTCACGCGGCCTTCGGCAAGCACTCGAAGGTCTTCTCGACGCTCTTCACGTCGATGATTCGCGCTGGGGAGGAGTCCGGTGCACTGCCGAACGTGCTCAAGAGGCTGGGGGACTACCTCGAGGCCAAGGACGCGTTGGCCGGGAAGATCCGCGCCGCGTCTGCATACCCCGCGTTCATCGCAGGGTTTTTCATCATGGCTGTGGCGGGGATCATGTTGTTCCTGATCCCGCAGTTCGAGAGCATCTTCGAGAGCTTCGACCTCGAACTTCCCGCCTTGACCAAGTTCCTCATGGCAACGTCGCGGTTCGTCGGGCGATATCTCGTCTACGAAATTGTGCTGGCCGGCGTCGGGCTCTACGGTTTCTTCAAGTGGCACAAGACGCCCGGCGGCAAGAGCAGGGTCGACGCCTGGCTGCTCAAGGCTCCGGTCTTCGGGAAGCTGATTCTGAAGGCTGCCGTGGCGCGCTTCAGTAGCACGCTCGGGACGCTGATGGAGAACGGCGTCTCTGTCGTCGCCGCTCTGGAGATCGTCGGGCAGACGTCCGGCAACGCGGTGGTCAAGGTCGCCGTGGACAACGTCGCCCGTGGCGTGGTCGGCGGATCCACCATCGCGGAGAAGCTCGCGGAGTCCCAGGTGTTCCCCAAGATGGTCATCAGCATGGTGGCCGCGGGAGAGAGCTCCGGAAACCTGCCGGAGATGCTCAGCAAGATATCCGATTTCTACACGCGTGAAGTCGACGCGGCAATAAGCGGGCTGACCTCGATGATCGAGCCGATTCTCATCGTGGGACTCGGTGCGATCGTCACTGTGGTCGTGCTCGCCATCTACCTACCGATATTCCAGATGGCGACTGGAATCGGATAGGTGGGCAACCAGGGGACCTTCAGAGAGCAGGAAGGAGGTGAGTACAAATGCTGCGCAAGAACCAGGGTGGTTTCACACTCGTCGAGTTGATGATCGTTGTCATCATCGTCGGGATCCTGGCCGCGGTGGCCATTCCGATGTATCAGGGCGCAACTGAGCGCGCCAAGGCGTCGGAGGCGGTGGCTGCCCTCGGCACGATCCGCGGTGCGATGCGGGTCTACTACGCCGAGCACGGCACGTACGTGAACGCTGCGTTCATCGACGGCGCACTCGTGACGGCCGGTAGCGTGCTGGATTGCAGCACGAACGATCTTCTTGGTAGGTACTTCAGCGGTGCGTGCTACACGTTCGACGGCGCCCCGACGGCTACGGCCTACAGCATCGAG
This sequence comes from Candidatus Eiseniibacteriota bacterium, assembly GCA_043819135.1. Classification (GTDB taxonomy): domain Bacteria; phylum Joyebacterota; class Joyebacteria; order Joyebacterales; family Joyebacteraceae; genus JALGZG01. The sequence continues at coordinate 2,089 of JBDRFG010000031.1, forward strand.
TGCCTTGGATCGGCAAGTGCCGCTCCATACGCAAGCGAGGTTGCCACTATCGTACGGTCGATCGATCATCAGGGCACCATCACGAACAGCTAGTTCGTGTTGTCAATCTGTCATGAGCGGGGGTGGCGCCCTCGTGGGCCACCCCCGATTCGAAGGGGGCGGGACTTAAAGAGAGTTGCTAAGGCTGGGTTTGACCTGATTCGGTCGGAGACAGCACTCACGATCCGGCAGAGAGCAGGACAAGGGCGCGCTTCCGGCGCCGGCAGCGGCTGACGTGTCAAGTGTCGTGCCGCATATCGATCAGGACGGGAACGTGGCCAGGACCTGACAAGGTCCTTAGTGTGAGGAGTGGATGTCATGTCCGGGCGGAACCAGCGGGGTTTCACACTCGTCGAACTGATGATCGTCGTCACCATCATCGGGGTCCTGGCGACCGTTGCTATTCCGATGTACCAGGTGGTTCCCGAGCGCTCGAAATCGACCGAGGCCGTGACCGCCCTCGGCCTGATACGGAGCACAATGCGCGTCTACTACGTGGAACACGGAACCTTCGCGAACGGCGCGGTCTTCACGGACGGTGCGCAGGTGACGAGTGGAGGGCTTCTGGGTGTCACCGACGGCGACCTCTCGGGGCGCTACTTCAGCTCGGAGTGCTACACGTTCAACGGCGCTCCGACCGCGAACTCATTCACCGTCGAATGTGAAGGTCGGGTAAGCACCGCGCCCTTCGGGTCCGAGGTCTCGTCGATCGTCGTTACGATCGATCAGGACGGGGAACTGACGAGGGTCTTCTAGGGGGACTCTGAGCGGAGCCCTCTGACGGACCTGACGTCCGGCCGTAGGTATCGAAGGCTCAGACAAGTGGGGGAATGCGGAGTTGCGACGAAACGAACACCATAGGGGGTTGGTGGGCATCGACATCGGCAGCACTTCGGTGAAACTGGTCGAGCTCTCTGGATCTCCGCAGTCGTTCACGCTCGAGAACATCTCGGTCGTCGCCGTTCCGGAGGAGGCGTCCGCGTCCGCCTACGAGTGGGCCGTATCGCTTGTACTCGAGGGCAAGGACCTCTCCACGAGCCGTGTGGCGACATCCGTCAGCGGACGCAAAGTGGCAGTGAGGGGAATGCGCTTCCCCGCGCTCGCCAAGGCCGAGCTCGACGGCGCTCTGCGCTACGAGGGCAGCCAGGTCATAGCGTTCGAGCTGCACGGTTCTTATCTTGACCACCACGTTGTCGAGTCCGAGCGGACGAAGGCCGGACTCATGGACGTGCTGTTCGTCGCCGCGCGCAAGGAGGCCGTCGACCCCAAGATTTCCGTGCTCGAGCAGGTCGGACTCGAGCCGAGAGTGGTTGGCGTCGACGCCCTGGTGCTGCTTGATGCCCTTCTATTGAAAGAGGATCTGCCTGATACCTGTGGCGTGATCAGCATCGGGGCTTCGAACACGAGCATCGGAATCGCCCGCGAGAGGACCGTGCCGTTCGTTCGGGACATCGAGATCGGCGGCAGCAACTACACGCAGGCAGTCGCGAATGCGCTGTCCATCTCGCTCGAGGACGCCGAGAAAGTGAAGGTAATGGAGCCAGAACGGGACATGGCTTCCGCCAGGGCCATAGAGCGCGTGACTCGCCAGCTGGTCGGCGAGCTCTCTCGCTCCCTGATGTACTACCAGACGAGAGGGGATGGGTCCCAGGTAGGTGCGCTCTACATGTGTGGAGGAGCGTCGGCCATACCGGGGCTTGGCGACGCCATCTCGGAAGCGGCAGGAATAGAGGTTCACAGCTGGAGTCCCCTCGACGGCGTCTTCGTCGATGATGCGCGATTCGACGCGGAGGCCGTCAGGAGACTCTCTTCGGTATCGTCGCTGGCAGCGGCGTTGGCCATGCAGCAGGATCCTAACTAGCGAATGTACGACATCAACTTCATAAGACAGCGGATCGTCCCCGAGAGCCGGAAGAAGGTCATCATGGCCATCTTGTCCGTCTCTGCGCTCGCCCTTGGGCTGACCCTGGCGAGCATCGGCACAATCTCCTTGGCCGATTTCCGCATGACAAGCGTGTACGCGGCCGAGGTTGTCGAGCTACAGAAGCAGATGTCAACTCGGTACCCCGGCATCCCGAGTCTGGATGAACTCGAGACGATCATTGGCAGAACCGAGCCGCACCTGAAGGACATCGGGAAGATCGTGGACGCGCGCACTCGGTTCACGCCCGTCTGGGAGAGGATCGCGATGGCCGTACCAGAGGGCGTATGGCTGACCAGAGTCAGCGTCGCGGACCCCAGAGGTGCGGCGGATGAAGTGAAAGGCAAAGCACGTTCGTTCAGGGGAATCATGATCGAGGGTGTCGCCCTGGCCGGCCGAGGTCCAGAGGGAGACCAGGCGGTCGGAGCGTTTGTCGATAACCTCAAGAACGATGAAGAACTGCGGGACATCGTCAAGGGCGTCGAGTTCATGGGAACGGGACTCGAGCAGGTTGGCGGTACGAGCATCATAGGTTTCGAGATCACCTGCCCGTTCTAGTCGACGCGCGTTGTCGTGTGGCGATCGGGATCCGGGCGCAGCGGGAGAAGACGTGGACACTACTGGCGGCATCGAGCGCAGACCGGCGGATGAGGGCGCAGCGCGACCGGACAAGCTGGACGCGGTGTCACTCGATCCGATCGCGGAGACCGCGGGCGCCGACGACATCGAGGTCATCGGTGCCGCATCGAGCGTGGCGGGAAGCGCCGCCGGCGACTCCGAGAGCGATGCGCCCGTTGCCGCGGGCGGGCTGACGAAGGTCCGCGGCATGCTGCAGTTCAAGGTCGACGCCGCCTCGCTGAAGGCCTCCTGGCGGGCGAATTCCATTGGCCGTGTCGCCCTGTTGGCCGTGTGCGGATACGCGCTTTGTGTCGGCGCCGCGTACTTCTTCCTGATGCAGCCGCTCGGCACGAATCTGCACAAGGTCAAGGAACAGAAGAGCATTCTCCACGACTACGCGGTCATCCAGCAAGCGGGCGCCGCCATCGGCTCGTTCAAGGACGGGCTGATGACCGGCGACCAAAGACTGACCGTCATGTCCGAGGTCAATCAGATGGCCGAGAGATCAGGTGTGAAGATAGTAGGGGATCCCGACCTGCTTCTCAGACGCGACATCTCGTCTGATTTCGTTGAGTACCCCGTGAGACTTCGTGTCAGGGGCACGTTCCACGAAATGGGCAACTTCCTGTCTCTTCTCGAGAGCTCCGCAAGGTTCGTTCTCGTGGAGGAGGTCGAGATCAGATCAGAAGTGGGAAGCAGGGATCGCGATAGCGAGGCTACGGTGCTTCTCGCACTCGCGGCATGGGAGGGATAGGGTTTGGGCCTGACACTGCCGACACAGATGACCAGTTACGTTGCGAAGCTCCGCGAGAACGCGAAGCTCATCGCGGCCACACTGTCCGCGATCACGGCGATGACTGCTGCCATAGTGACCTTCGCGTCGGGCAGTGGCGGAGTCGACCAGCTGCGTGCCGAAGACAACGTAAGGTGGGGCGGTCCCGTGGGCCTGCTGGACTCGGACTACCAGCACCTCGTGACCGTGGGCAAGATAGGCAGAGCGAGCAGAGTCGGCGAGTACGTTGCCGGGGACGCCAGGGATCCAATGGTGGCGCCCAAAGGCGCGCTCAAGGCCGCGCCGTCGCCGCAGCCCGAAGGCCCGATGAACGTCCCAGCACCGACCACACTTCCGAACATGTGGCTCTCCGGGATCATATGGGACCTGAAGAACCCCATTGTCATGATAGATGGGCTTGATCTCCGCGTAGGCGATCGAATTAAGGGAGCAAGGGTCGAGGAGATCAGAATTGACAGCGTGGTGTTGTCGTATGCGTCAAAGGAGTACGTGCTGACCGTCGACTAGGAGGAACGACATGATGGTCCGGAAGCCAGTTCGCAGCGTATATCGCTTTCTCATGATACTCGCGGTGGTCGCAGCCATGCTCGTTACGACGAGCTCGGCGGCCTGGTCGCAGGATACGGCGGCCGACGCGGGAGCGAGGGAGCGGAGCGGGAGATTGTCACTGAATCTGACGAGCGTGACCCTGGGCAGTGTGCTCAAGGTCATGACGCAGAAGACAGGAATCAACTTCCTCATCGGGAGCGATCTGACGGGCAAGACGATCAACGTCTACCTGGAGGACGTCCTGGTAGAGGACGCCCTGGCCGCGATCATGAAGGCCAACGGTCTGTGGTACACGCGCCAGAAGGGCACGAACATTTACGTGATCATGGAGTCGCCCGACGGCCCGCCGGTCGCCACAACGACCGAGGTATTTCATACTGACTACGCCGACGCGGTCATGCTGCAGCCCACGATCGAGGCAGTGCTGACCGAGGTCGGCAAGGTCGTCGTGGACCAGCGAACCAACGCGATCGTCGTGTCAGACATACCGGAGAACATGTCGACGATCGAGTCGATCGTGCGAGAGCTCGACAACCCGACGGGACAGGTTCTCATCGAAGCCCAGATCATTGAGGTGGCTGATGACGCCAATCTCGACCTTGGCGTCGAGTGGGGCTACGCCGACTATGATCCGGCATCGGGAGCGTCGTACGGGGGCGGGTTCAACTACGTCAACCAGTGGGAGCACGAGACGGTGAAGAACGAAGAGACTGGCCTGTACGAGACTGTCTCGACCTTGGTGGAGAACAAGGCGATGGAGGGTCTGCTGGACCTCAGCTTCGGCAAGTGGGGCTCCTTCCTCGACGGATTCCAGAACATCAGCGGGCGCATCAGGGCGATGGAGCGTGACGGAGTCGCCAAGGTGCTTGCCACGCCGCAGATCCTGACTATCGATAACCAGGAAGCGCTTATCGCCATCACTTCACACATCGCGATGGCCAGGAAGACGACCGTCTCGCCCGAGGGAACGATCACCATCGAGCCCATCTACGGCGATGTCGGCGTCACACTCAAGGTCACTCCTCACGTCAACAACGACGATTTCGTTACCATGACCATCGAGCCTGAGGTAAGCTCAGCGTCGCGATCGGCCTATTTCCCGGATGAGGCCGTAGACACGAGGAAGAGGACGGCCAAGACGACGGTGATGGCGCAGGATGGTGAGACGATCGTCATCGGCGGTCTCCTCCGAAAGGACATCAACGAGACTCACTTCAAGGTGCCGATTCTCGGCGACATCCCGCTGCTCGGGCGGCTATTCCGCAAGAGCGTCGAGAGCGAAGTTGATTCTGAGGTCCTAGTCTTCCTCACTCCGAGGATTCTCGGTCCAGAGGCGCTCAAGCGGATCACCGACCAGAAGACCTTAAGGCTCAGGGAGCTGATGGAGGACTAGTAGTTGACGGAAGCGGCTCTATTCATCATCGGGTCAATACTGGGGAGCTTCTTCAACGTAGTCATTTATCGGGTGCCGCGCGGCGAGTCCATCATCAGGCCTCCATCGGCCTGTCCCGCCTGCGGCACCCGCCTTCATGCCCGGGACAACGTTCCCGTGCTCGGCTACCTGATGCTCCACGGACGGTGCAGGTACTGCGCGGCGCCCATCTCCGCTCGCTACCCGACCGTTGAGGTCCTCTCCGGAGCACTCCCTGTTCTCTTCTTCGTGCGGTTCGGAGCCAGCGCTCCCTTCTACGTGTTCTGGTCGTTGTCCTGCGTGCTCCTGGTGCTCTCGTTCATCGATCTGGACCTCCGCATAATCCCTGACAAGGTCACTCTGCCCGGCATCGCGGTCGGACTCGTGGTCGCCCCGCTTGTCGGGCTGCTGGGATTCTGGGGATCACTGCTGGGAGTCCTGGTGGGTGGTGGGGCGCTCTACCTGATAGGCGTTCTGGGCGAGCTCCTTCTGAAAAAGGAGAGCATGGGCGGCGGGGACGTCAAGCTGGCGGCCATGCTCGGAGCGTTCATGGGGTGGAAGCTGATCCTGGTCGCTCTCTTCATCGCCTTCCTGGTAGGGGCCGTCGTGGGCGTGATCGCGCTGGCCCGCAAGCCGAAGAACTGGGACAGCAGCCTGCCGTTCGGCCCGTTCATTGCCCTGGGCGCCGTGCTCGCGCTCCTGTGGGGCGAGTCTGCCATTCTGTGGTACTCGTCGCTCTTCGGGTAGGTCACGCGTACGGAGAGCACATGCTGGAGTGAGCACGTGCTGGAGCGAGAGAAGGCCCGGCGGAGATCCGCCGGGCCTCGTTGTTGTCGTGCAATGCCTCACGCCGCCCCTTCTGGTGCGGCCGTCATGTCTCGCTTGTGTCAGCGGACGGTCGCCTCAGCTGACAATCGTTGTCACCGACACGTCGTCGCGGTGCGCACCCAAGGGCCACGCCAGGGTCACCACGACCTGCTTATAGGTCGTGTCGTCGCTCACGCCCATGGGGTCTGTCCAGGTGACGGATGTCACCGCCCACGTCAGGTCCGCCAGGACATCGTTCGACGTGTCCGAGTCGCCGCGCGTTATGAGCGTTATGGCCGAGTTGACCGGGTGTGTCCCCGCGTCCATGTTGACGCTCGTGACGTCGGCGTCGCTGCCGGAGGCAGAGCCGCCGGCGGCAAGAAGCTGCTCGAGCTTGCGCTCAACGAGCCTCAGAGCGATCCGCTCCTCGGCACGATGAGCCACCAGGACCCTACCCCTCACGAAGGCGTCAAACATCGGGGTCACGGCTATCGCCAGCACGACGACCGAGACGAGAACCTCGATAATCGTCATGCCTCTCTGCCCGCGAAGTCCGCGTGATGCGCGGGAGCCCCCGCGGCACTCGCGTCGCGGTGACAGTGCGTTCACGCAGCTGCGAAGCACTCTGCCGAACGGGTGGTGCGAACTCATCGTGATACCTCCTGCCTGCGTCCAGACTCAGTTTCTGATTACGGCCGTTGACGATATGAACACGTTCTGGTCGTCGGTCGTCCGTTCGGGCGTACCGATGTCGCTACGCAGCCACACGTCGATGTGCAGAGCGGTCCCTCCCTGAAGCGTGAACCGGATCGAGTCGATGTTCGCTGCTACGGTGGTCCCGTTGATGTCGATCAGGTTCCCGTTGCCGTCGAGGTTGTATCGGGCCGCCAAACTCTCGCCTGTCAACGTAGGATAGAAAACCTGAAGCGAGTCGCTGTTCACCCCGGGCCAGACGAGGATGCTGCTGGCGGGGCGTACGTTGTTCTGGATGGCCTCCATCCCGAGCGACGCCTCGCGCTGGATTTCGAGCAACGCGGCCGTGCCGTTCCAGGACCTGACGGTGCCCTCATACGCCACGGCTACGGCCATAATGACGACAATCGAGATTGCCGCGACGATCATGACCTCCGTGAGCGTGAAGCCGGACTGGCCCGCGAGCTGTCTGCCTGCGTTCGCACCGACTCGTGACGTTCTCATGCCGGTTACCATCCTCTCGGTCTACCCCTGCTCTTCGAGGTTGACAGGGGTTATCTCTCTCCATGCGAGCCTCTCGAGCTCGCCGCTTCCGAACACGATATACTCGTAGCCTGGCGGCAGCATGGTCCTGAGCCGCCAGTCGTAATGAATATCCCGCTCGTAGCCCGTGAGCACGACGAAACTGCCCCCCGCGTCGTAGTAGCCGGTGCCGGTGGGGCCCCACTTGTCCTGTGCCATTCCGCCGTAGATCGTCAGGGTGCCGCGTGGCACGCCCAGCTGGTAGTGCTCTACGAGAGACGCCTGATTGGCGACCGCGATCATGTGGGCGTGGATCACGCAGTCAGTGCCGTTCGGTACGTTGTCATCGACTCTGAGCTTCGATCCCGCGATCAGGCCGAGGATATCGTCGCAGCCCGGCCTCGGGCCGTTGGCGTCGCTGTCCGCGTACGTGATGTCGTCGACTATGCTCATGATGCCGTTGCTGGCCAGTGTCACCTGACCGTCGACTATGCCCGACACGTTGATCTGCCCGCCTCCGTAGATGATGCCGTTGAAGCTGCTGATTAGGACGTCCGTCCAGTTGTCCTGCCCTTCCTTGGAGTAGCTGACGTAGCCGAGCATGGGACCGCTGCCGGCGTCGCGTCCGAAGACAACGTCATTATTGCCGTTGAGTGTGATGTCCGCCAGGTTCTTTATGATGTGCAGGTCGGTCTGGCCGAGCCACGGCATCGGCGCGACGCCCAGCTCACAACCGGCCTGGAAGTCGGGTTCGTCGTGGGGCGGGTTGCTGAGCGCCGTGAGGCTGACCGGACTCCAGTCGTTGTGGTAGTTGATCGTGCTCTCCGCGCTCTGGACCTTGCTCGTGAAGACCGGATCACCCCAGATGGAGATTTCGCCGTTGACACGTATCGGACCGTCTACCGTCTCTCCGGTGCGGAAGTACCCCGGCCCTCCGAACCCGTTGTCTCTGTTCGTGTAGTAGAGGTAATCCGTGAACGCCGTCGTTATGACGTCCACCTCGAGCGCGCGCGAGCGGCCGTCGACCGTCGCGTAGGACGTGATCGTGTAGAACGTCCGCGTCGTTGAGTAGTCAGGCGCAACGGCCACGTGGTACAGCCCGTCGGCGAACGGCTCCGCCACGTCACTGAACGGGGTCACGGCCGCCGTCGGGAGACTCGACTGAGCCGCCAGCCAGGCCTCGCCCCTCTGCGCGCCTGCTTCCGCGTTGTAGAACGCCTGCGAGGCCCTCAGATCGCGCACGGCCAGCGCGGCGTCCTGGGCCCCCAGCTCCATCACGGCCATGGCGCTGATGAGCATGACGATCGAGATTATTATCACGGTCACAAGCGCGGATCCGGACTCGTTCACTGCAATTGGCGCCCTGCGCCCCCGAATCCTCTTATGGAGTGTCTTAGTCATGCCGGTCTCTCCTATCCCTGGGTCAGATCGACGGCCGCGATCTCACGCCATGCAAGCCTCTCGAGCTCGGTGCCTCCGAATATGATATACTCGTAGCCTGGCGGCAGAATGGTCCTGAGCCGCCAGTCGTAGTGAATATCCCGCTCGTAGCCCGTGAGCACGACGAAGTTGCCCTCCGCGTCGTAATAGCCCGTTCCCACGGGGCCCCATTTGTCCTGCGCCATTCCGCCGTAGATCGTCAGGGTGCCGCGCGGCACGCCCTGGTCGTAGTACTCTACGAGAGACGCCTGATTGGCGACCGCGATCATGTGGGCGTGGATCACGCAGTCAGTGCCGTTCGGTACGTTGTCAACGACTCTGAGCTTCGATCCGGCGATCAGGCCGAGGATGTCGTCGCAGCCCGGCCTCGGGCCATTGGCGTCGCTGTCCGCGTACGTGATGTCGTCGACTATGCTCATGATGTCGTTGCTGGCCAGTGTCACCTGACCGTCGACGATGCCCGACACGGTGAACTGGCCACTTCCGTAGACGATGCCGTTGAAGCTGCTGATGAGCACGTCCGTCCAGCTGTTCTGTCCTTCCTGGGAGTAGCTGACGTAGCCGAGCATGGGACCGCTGCCGGCGTCGCGTCCGAATATGATGTCATGATTGCCGCCGAGTGAGATGCCCGCCATGTCCCTTATGGTGTGCAGGTCGGTCTGGTCGAGCCACGGCATCGGCAGGACGCCCAGCTCACAACCAGCCTGGAAGTCGGGTTCGTCGTGGGGCGGGTTGCTGAGCGCCGTGAGGTTGACCGGACTCCAGTCGTTGTGGTAGAGAATCGTGCTCTCCGCGCTCTGGACCTTGTCCAGGAAGACCGGATCACCCCAAATGGCGATTTCCGTGTTGACACGTATTGGACCGTCTACCGTGTCTCCGGTGCGGAAGTACCCCGGCCCTCCGAATCCCTGGTCGCTGTTCGTGTAGTAGAGGTAGTCCGTGAACGCCGTCGGAGTCACATCCACCTCGAGCGCGCGCGACCGGCCTTGGACCGTCGCGTAGGATGTGATCGTGTAGAACGTCCGCGACGTTGAGTAGTCGGGCGTAACGGTCACGTGGTACAGCCCGTCGGCGAACGGCTCCGCCGTGCCGCTGAACGGGGTCACGGCCGCCGTCGGATAGCTGGACTGAGCCACCAGCCACGCCTCGCCACGCTCTGCCCCAGCCTCCGCGGCGTAGAACGCCTCGGACACCCTGACGTCCCGCATCGCGAGCACGGCATCCTGAGCGCCCAGCTGCAGGACGGCCATGGCGCCTATCAACATGACTACTGTGACCACGAGCACGATCACGAGGGCCGAGCCCGACTGCGTGCCTGTGCACCCTGTTGTTTTCACGGTGATTCTCCTCGTCTCGTTCCCGATGGCCGCACTGGTCGATTCCTCGCGCGCACACTCCAACCCTCTATAGGATGGCGGCATTGCATGGAGTGTCGCTCAGTATGCAATGCATAGAGCATGCCATCGCGCGAGTATTTCCGCGTGTCACGAGAGGAGATAACTGGCGGGTCAGAGGCAGGTTACGGCTGCTCCAGAGGAGGGCGGAGGGCCGCAACAATCGGCCGCCAATTTGTCGTGCATGCTGCATGTGGGTGGTTCCATCTGTGCAACGCGGCAGGGTATCGTTTGTTGCAGCATTCGCCCACAGAGCCCGTACAGCGAGGCGCCCGCCTGAATAGGCGGGCGCGGGGGGGCGATACAAAGACAGAACACCAACGTGAATAACGAGTCAGTATTACCAGCCCCTGCGTCCAGGGCAGGATACGAAGCCGATCATCTCGCACTTATCATCGCCGAGGGTCTCGGCAATGCACCCGTCCTCCAGAGTGAACTGGATGGTGTCGCCGTCTCTCAGGACGTACGACTCGTCTCTTACCGTGTATCGCACCATGCCGTGGATGCAGTGCACCACCACTTCGCCGAGCGCCGGCGGCCTGTCGATTCTGTCCCCGGGCTCAGTAACTCTCCTGATGACGTTCAGAGTTCCCCAGGGAACGTCTGCGCTCAGCCGCTCCACGCTCACGGCGCGGTTGCCCGCGTCGCACTTGTACTCGGTCGTTCTGTCCTTTCGACGGACCACGACCGCGAGTGGTGACGATTGGTCCTCGACGAAGTGCGCGGGTCTCTCCTCCAGTGCGGAGGCTATGCGTTGCAGGGCACCGATGGTGGGGGAGGTCTTGCCCCGCTCGATCTCGGAGATGTGCGTCGCGGACATTCCGGACCGTAAGGCGACTTCCTTCAGAGTCATGTCGCGCCTGAAGCGCGCCAGCCTGACCCTCTGTCCGACTTCCTGTTTTGTTGGCATGCGTCTGTTCCTCTCCTCCTGCGGGTTCCGCTCCTACGCGAGCGGGCTGACGGGTGCCGTCACCTTTTCCGGTGAATTCATAGGCTGTGGCCCGTCCGAGTAGTGTCTCTGTGGTCGCTGTCAGATAGGCAGCAGAGTCGGAGCGGTTAGCACGGCGATCGACTCGCACTCCTCGTCGCCGATGTTCTCAGACACGTAGCCCTCATCCAGACGGAGCTGGATGGTGTCTCCCTCTCTCAGGACGTGCGACTGACCCATCGCGGATATCCTCATCATCCCGGCCACGCACAGCACCACGGCCTCGCCGATCCGCGGTGCACCGTGGAGAGCAGCGCCCGGCTCGGTGTGGTCTCCGATGACCTGCATGTACCCGCCGGGGATGCCACCACTAACGATCTCGGCCTTGATCGGCACGCCCTTGGCATCGGTACTGAAGTACTCGCACCTTTCTGAGGCTCGAGTCAGTTTGACCCGCGGCAGGTCGTCCTCCTGCACGAAGTAGGAGGTCTTCTCACCTAGGGCCTCGGTTATCCGCTGGAGCGCGCCGATGGTCGGCGAGGTCTTGCCACGCTCCACCTCTGAAATGTGCGTCGCGGACATGCCGCACTTTGCGGCCACTTCCTTGAGAGTCATGTCGCGCTCGAATCTCGCGACCCTCAGTCTGCGTCCCAGTTCAGCTTTGGTCGGCATTGTTGACCTGCGTCCTTTCTCTGCGCGTCCTGATGAACGCTGATGCAAAGGGATGTGCGTTGTTGACCGGTGCGATAGCCTCTTTATTGCGATGCCGCTTGAACACTTGGGTTCCATTCAAGCTTTCAACACTCATAACGTAATAAAGGAATACGGTCAAGTCAATAGTTTCACCGGAATTCATGTGCTGGTTTGTGTGAACCCTGATTGGTTGAGAGAGTGCAGGGCTGGTCGTGTGGCGGCAGAGCTCTCCCAAGGCCGCCATCTGATGGTTGACACGGGCGATGCAAGATTGATAGATTCGACAGTTGCCTGATATCTGCACCCTGCAGCCACTGTCGTCGCCGGGCACGCGCCTCGCATCCGCGACGGCGACCGTCCTTCCCTGGGAGGGGACATGATCAGCGATCTGAACGAAGTATTCTCGACGAACGCGAAGCACATGAAGAAATCCGTCATCCGGGAGCTCCTGAAGCTGACTCGGAGGCCCGAGGTGATCTCTTTCGCCGGCGGGCTGCCGGATCCGGCGGCGTTCCCCGTCGAGGAGGTTGCGGAGATCACGGCGCACGTGCTCAGGACGCAGGGCGCCACCGCGCTTCAGTACGGCCCGACCGAGGGAGACCCCAGGCTCAAGGAAGAGCTGATCGCGCACCACGAGCGCGAGGACGGCATGCAACTCAAGCCGGAGAACATCCTGATCACCGTGGCGTCGCAGCAGGGGCTGGACCTCACGGCGAAGGTGTTCATCAATCGGGACGACCACGTAATCGTCGGCCTTCCGACATACGTGGGCGGTCTCGGCGCGTTCACGAGCTACGGCGCGCGCATGATCGGCATCGAGCTGGACGATGATGGGATGAGGATGGACCTACTTGAGAGTGAGCTCGAGCGCATGCGCAAGAAGCGACAGAAGCCGAAGTTCATCTACGTCGTGCCGGATTTCCAGAACCCCGCGGGGATAACGATGAGCGAGGCGCGACGCCGCACCCTCATCGATCTGGCGCACAAGTACGACGTGCTCATCATCGAGGACAGCCCCTACAAGGAGCTGCGCTTCGAGGGGGAGTCGCAGAAGTCCATATTCGCGATGGACGGGACGGGTCACGTCATCGGCCTGCACACGTTCTCGAAGATCCTGTTCCCGGGCATGAGGCTTGGCTGGGTCATAGGAGACGAGGCCGTCATTCAGAAGATGGTCATCGCGAAGCAGGCGACGGACCTCTGCACGCCGCCGTTCAATCAGGCCATCATCGCCGAGTTCGCGGCGCGCGGTCTCCTCAGCAAGGTCATCGACAAGGTCAAAGGTATCTATCGCGAGAAGAGAGACCTGATGCTCTCCGCACTGGACGAGTACATGCCCGACCTTCCGGGGCTGTCATGGACGCGTCCAGAGGGTGGCCTCTTCCTGTGGGTCAGGCTGCCGGAGAGCGTCGATGCCGAGCAACTCTTCTACGAGGCGCTCGAGCAGGACGTGGCCTTCGTCGTCGGTACCGCTTTCCACTGCGACGGCGGCGGCAAGAACGCCATGAGGCTCAACTTCTCCTACCCGACGAAGGAGAACATCGTTGAGGGTGTGAGGCGGCTGGCGAACGTGATAGAGAAGCACAAGACCGCGACGAAGAACGGCAGGAACATGGCGATATCGCCCTGACTGACCCGGCGTCTTGCGGGTCCCAGGGCGCTGCAGGCTGCCGGGGGCGGCCCACGGTCATCGTGGTTTACCGCGGACCATGGCATCCCCGGCGGCTTGTTGGTGTGGTTTTCGGAAGTCGACTCAGTCAGCAACCAGAATGGAGTGCGACGGAATGGCAGACAAGAGAGCAGATCTGGCTGGACCGGGCATCAGCACGTACGAAGAGGTAGCGAAGATACTCCCGACGGACTACAAACCCATCCTGTCACCGATGGACCGGATGAAGGCGCTCTACGAGATCAAGCGGTACATCGAGGACGGCATGGCAAAGGAGCTCAACCTGCAGCTCGTTCAGGTCCCGCTCATCGTCGACAAGAACAGCGGCGTCAACGACTACCTGGACCGCGACGGTTCGCGGACGCCCGTCGAGTTCCCCGCCGGGCTCGGTCTCGACAAGCCAATCCAGACGCAGGTCGTACAGGCGGCGACGAAGTGGAAGCGCATGGCGCTGGCGCAGTTCGGCTGCGCTCCGGGCGAGGGCATCAACACCGACATGCGCGCGGTGCGGAAGGACTACTTCCTCGACCACGACCACAGCTCGTACGTCGACCAGTGGGACTGGGAGAAGACCATCACGGCCGAGGACAGAAATCTCGATTACCTGAAGGACGCGGTCAGGAAGATCTGGAAGGTCATCCACGGCGCCGGCCGGCGCGCCCAGGAGATGTACCCGCAGCTCAAGGACCCGCGCTACCCGGACATCCCCGAGGAGCTCGAGTTCTTCCACGCGGAGGAGATCCTGGCGATGTACCCGGACCTCCCTCGGAAGCAGCGCGAGACGGCGATCATCAAGGAGCATCCAGCCATATTTATCATCGGCATCGGCTGGGTCCTCGAGGACGGCTACCCGCACGAGATGCGCGCGGCCGAC
>JBDRFG010000032.1:0-9162 GCA_043819135.1 Candidatus Eiseniibacteriota bacterium
ACGCCCGCGTGGTCGCGGCCGACGATGAAGTGCGTGCAGCCGTAGTTCTTGCGTACCAGCGCGTGGAAGATGGCCTCTCTGGGCCCTGCGTAGCGCATGGCGGCCGGGAAGACCGACAGGGCAACGCGGTCGCGCGGGTAGTAGTTGTCCAGGAGGACGTTGTAGCAGTCCATGCGGACGTCGGCGGGGATGTCGCCCTTCTTGGTCTCGCCCACCAATGGATGGATGAGGAGGCCGTCCACGATCTCCATGGCGCTCTTCTGGAGATACTCGTGCGCGCGGTGGATGGGGTTCCTGGTCTGGAACGCCACGATAGTCGACCAGCCCTTGGCCTTGAAGAGAACGCGCGTCTCCTTGGGGTCCAGGCGGAAGTTGTTGAGTTCGGCATGCTCGGGCTTCTGGAAGACGCTGATCTCGCCGCCCAGGTAGATGTCGCCGATCGTCTTGAGGTACTGCACGCCCGGGTGCGCCTCGTCGTTGGTCAGAAGGACGCTCTTCGCCTCGCGGTCCTTGTCGACCTTGTACTTCTCTTCGAGGTGCAGGACGCCGAGGATCTTGTCGCCGTGCGCGAGCGCGACGTCGAGGCCTTCCTTGTAGTCGTCGGCGTCGTCTCCCGGCTTGACGGCCAGCGTTACGGGCAGCGTCCAGGGCAGACCGAGCGAGAGGTGCATGTTTGCGAGCACGCCCTCGTAGTCGTCACGGATCATGAAGCCTTCGAGCGGGCTCATCGCACCCACGGCGATCATTTCGAGATCTGCCAGCTCGCGGTTGTTAAGCTGTATGCGTGGCAGCGACTGAGCTCGCTCAATGAGATGCTCTTTCTTCTCCCCCTCGACCAGACGGTTGATGAGCCGTCCGCCGTGAGGTCTGATCTGCTTGACCTTCTTCTCTGCCTGAGGCAATGCGTGCCTTCCTCTCGGTTGGAGTGAAGTGCGTCTCTCTATAGATAACCCAGGTTCTTCAGGCGCTGCTTGATGGCCTCGAGCTCCTCGCGCGTGAGCTCGGCTTCCTGCGACTTGTCCCCTGCGCCGCTCATCACGTCACGGAGCACGTAGACAATGAAGTCCGTGGCCGAGCTGAATCCTGAGCCCTCGATCGACTTCAGGATGCGCTCGTAGAGCGGCCGGGGGATCTTTATGGTGACTCGGGGTTCGGGCATGGCTGAGCCTCCCCTACAGGTTGTTACTCTTGTCAGGGTAGTATTATACTACGATTGGAGTGTGGGGTCAAGCTTGAACTCAAGGCCCGACGGGGGTCAGGACCCCACTTGAACTCTGCCCGTCCCGATCGTGGCTTATCCGCGCTAGTCTCTGTCGTCACACTGGCGCGATCCGGGATCGAGGCATCTGGCCAGCAGCGAAGACCAGCGTTTGCGATGGGACCATCAGATCCGTTGGGTCGGAGCCGCCGTAGGAGGACCGAAGCGCCGCTGGATTTCGTACATGAACTCCTTCTTGAAATAGAACGCGAAGTTCTTGTTGGAGATCGGCCTCTCGAGTACTGAGGAGTAGATCGGATGGTAGGGCTTACCGTCCTTCGTCCGCACTTGCATTAGCTCGCCGCTGCAAGTGTGGAGCAACCCGTCGCCTCGCGTCTTCAGCAACTCGACCGCCTGAGACCTTATCGAATCGTAGTCTGCGTTCAGCTGCCCGTACAGATCAGTTCCAGGCTCCAGCTTCACATCGTAGCACCTGAGGAAGAACCACTCTGCACGATCACCCTCCTTCACAACGGGGACGTAGAGCAGTCTTCTGATCTTGCGATGCAGTCGGGATTCCTCGAAGTCGCCCCCGAAGAGAAGCTCGTCAACATACGTAGCGAGCTGCATTATGAACATCGTCTCCTTCGGTCTGCCATCTGGGAAGGACTTGTTCGTCTTCAACTCTGCGTCGTCGAGGTCGGTGAGTCTCGCCCCTGGCGGCAACCCGATGAGGTGCTCCAGTAGCTTGCCTATCCTCCCTTTGTCGATGACGGCCATGTCAAGCCCACGCTTCGACGCGAGGTCTCCGAGTGGTCTCCGAAACAACGAGTCAATAAGGCGAATGGCTTCTTCAGCTCTCACAGGGGTACTCCGCACTCTTCAGTTCTGACGTTAGTCCGCCAAGCTCGAGACTCTGACGCAGTGCTGAAGCCATGTCCGGCTTCGCGCCCTGGTCCGCGATCTCGGCAACGCGCCCGCATGGAACAGAGCGGCTAGGGGGCCGCGATCACACCGTATTCGACGCCTTCCCAGAGCTGGAGGCGCCGGTGCATCAGAGCCCGTTCGACCACTTCCTCGATACTCCTCCCAGAAGCAGCTGAGTGAACGGCCTCGATGTACCTCGCGAAAGGCATCCGCCTACCTTCGAACCCCTGTTCCATCGGGTAGTTTATGTCCTCCTGTAGCGTGATCCACTTGACGACCGCGATCAGTTCCGGAACGGACAGATCACGCTCGTTCGCAGCAGGCTTGAAGATCTTACCCAGCCCTGCATGTGAGTGTGCTATGGCCTTCAGCAGATCCGGCCCCGGTGGAGCGAGACTGGAGTAGTCGCTGAGGTGTCTGGTCTCGTCGAGCGGGTCGCCGTCGCTGTCCGGGAACATGTTGTGTAGCAGCAATGTGAGATCGGCCACCAGATCAGGCCTAAGCAAACACTTGTTGTGGATGTCAGCGATGACGCTCGCATGCGATGGCGTGGTGGATGAATCCGCTCGGAGGATATCAACGCGGAAGTCGTATCTGGCAGGCTGCTTGTAGAGCTTCGTCTTCAGACCCGGGAAGCGAAGCTGAATCTCGGCCCCGTAAGGAGGAACGGCGGGATCCGCAACATAGCGCCACCTGTGCCATTGCCTATCGGCAACGGCACCTTCCCAACGGTACTTTCCAAATTCCTGAAGCAGAACCTCACGGCTCGTGCTGTAGTCCATCAGGGGAAACCAAGTAAGGGCCAGCTAGGACTTAGACTGCAGCGCGGGGCGGAACAGCCCAAGCACATGATCTTCGGACGGTCACCACACTGTGGCATGTTACCACGATTTCAAAACGGGTGGCGAGTCCATTAGCGTACAACCGCAGATGGTGCGCCGTGCTAAGGGGATCTAGAGCAGTCGGGGCTGCTTCGCGGCTTCCTTCAGTCTCTTCCTGGCGAGGGCCAGGTAATCCTTGTCGAGCTCGATCCCTAGCGACCTGCGCCTTAGTCTCAGTGAAGCGAGCGCCGTTGTGCCACTCCCCGCAAACGGGTCCAGCGTGACATCTCCCTCTTCTGTTGATGCCAAGATGAGCCTCTCAAGGAGCGCCAGTGGCTTCTGGGTCGGGTGCTTCCCGTGCTGTTTCTCACCTTTGCCTGGCGCCGTGATATTCCATACGTCGCGCATCTGCTTGCCGCCGTTTATCTCCTTCATCAGCTTGTAGTCGAATTTGTGCTTGCTCTTCTTGCTCTTGGCAGCCCAGATCACATGCTCCGTGGAGTGCGTGAAGTACCGGCAACTGAGATTCGGAGGCGCATTCGTCTTGAACCAAGTAATGTCGTTAAGGACCTTGTAGCGCAGCTGCTGCATAGCGAGACCCACCGAGAAGATCACATGCGTCGTTCCTGACACCCAGATTGTGCCGTTCTTCGTGAGGACCCTCTGACACTTCTCAAGCCACGCAGTGTTGAACTCATGAATCGACTCAATCCCAGGCGACTTGTCCCACTTACCTTTGTTGACCGAGACCATTTCCCCTGCCTTACAAGTGATCCCATCATTCGACAGGAAGTACGGGGGATCGGCGAAGATCATGTCGATTGACTCATCTGGGAGTTCCTCGAGCAGTTTGAGGCTGTCAGCTCTGTACAAACGAATGCCGTTGTTCTCATCGGCGAAGTACGGCTTGCGCCCGAAAGCGGGCAGCCTGTCTCCAAGCATAGAACTCACTGACTCAGATGCGGTTCGACGTGAGGCCGAACCTCTTGGCTTGCTCTTACTCATCGGCCTTGCTCCAAGGGGATGAAGAAGGTACGAAATGAGCGTAATGCCGCAATCGTACGGGGTCAAGGGTTACGAGCGAAGGAGAACATGCGTGGCTTGAGGGACCCGATGCTGCCTAGAGTCTGCAGCTCCCTGCTCGTCGGGTTTGGCAGCAGACTAGGGAGTGCTCCTCCGCGACACGCAATCGGAGAGAACCTCAGCCAGATTGCCCGACGCCGCTTGTTTGAGGTTCATCAGATGATCGAGCTTGGGGAACGCCCTTTCCAGAACAGGGACCATTTGCTGCCAGCCGGCGCCATCCGTTATCACAACCAGGTCCACGTTACCCTTGGAGAGATCGCGCTGAAGATCCGGGTAGGCGCGCTCCAGCACTTCGCTGGGCTTGGAACCAGAGCCTGTGAAGAAGTTCGTCTCGATCGCCAGGCAGGGCGCAGCATTCAAGGAGACCAGATAGTCCACCCTCTTGTCGAGTATCTTCGCCTGGCGCTGTGCAGTCAGGTCTGCGCCATCCGGCATCTCGACTTGCTCGACGGCGGATGTGACTACGCCGGCGACCGCCAGCTCGAAAGCAGTCCCTCGCGCGTTCTTGCGCCGATTCGGCTGAAGCCCGATCAGAACACCAAGCAGAACATCCTCTACCCGCTGCACAAGATGTAAGTGTCTGCCGATACCTGTCTCGAGGAACGCCTCTGCGATGTCGTGAGCTCGCTGAGTTTCCGATGCGACCCTCTCAGGATCCGAGTCCAGGTCAATCGACTTCCCTGACTCCGCAAACATCAGTCGCCTTGGGGTGTGTCCTATCAGTAGAAGCATGGCATCCAAACAGCGCGGATTGTCCTCAATGGCCTTCGCCAGAGCGTCGGCGTCGTCAGAACTGAGTGGCTCCTTCAGCTCACCAGCTGCGTCCACCACTGGCGCCATGCGCCCGTCGATTCCTGCCCAGTCAACATAGTCCTCGGGAGCGAGGATTTCGGGTGTCAGCGTCGCGAGGAACCCCTCTATCTGACGTTCAAGCGTCTTCTCAGCCAGAGTCGATTACCTCCAGGGGCAACCACCCTCTCTCGGTGGTCGCAGCCCACTACGAAGCAGCTCAGTCAGAGACGGCGAGCCATGCACGCGGCTCATGCTACGCGATCCTGTCTGACTTCGTGGCTATGATCTTCGACAGCTCCCGCCGGACGACCTTGCCGCAGAGCTTCTTGTAGACCTTGTCGATCAGGTCATCCTGTTTGAATACCTGAGGAAAAGTGAGAGCGGGGTCGTCCTTCTCCCATTCGCGCTGCATGCGCCGAGCCTCTGTGATGATCCCTAGAAGCTTCTTCCGAAGCTCCGGCGGCATGTCGTAGCGCCCGAGTTCGTGCTTCTTCAAGAGGTCATCCACCGTAGCGTAGGCGTTTCTCGTCTCCATTATGGCCTCGGAGAGCACGCGCACGAGTAAGAGGTTCGCATTCCTGATGAAGCCCTTCCAAGGCTTCTCTGTCTGACGCGCCAGTGCCTTCACCAGAAGCCCAGACCACACCGCCGGCGCTAGCTGCCTGTACGCCAGAGAGCTTGTGTTTCTCTCGAACCCGCAGAAGAGCTCCTCGTACCTCGGGCTCTGGAACAGCTCCCCCACACCTGTCTTCGCTCTTCCGATCCCGACCTTGTGGTGGAAAGCCGAAAGCCACTGCGCCAGCTCCTTCATCTGGATGTTCAGGTAACCGGTGAGCAACCGCTTCTTCTCGTTTGCCCACTCCTTCTCTCTTCGTTCGTAGAAGATCTTGTACTGGTCGAGGTGACTCGCGACGTTGAGCTGGAGAGGATCGTGCGCGTGCAGATTCATGATCTTCATTGAGTTCTGCATGTTCGTGCGTCGGATGATCTCGCTGAGGAGCTTCTGATCATCGTGGACATCTAGCTCTAGAATCCTGACGAGGACCTTGCAGGGGTTCCTCTTCTTCGATGTGTGAATCGAATGTAGGGTCTGCGAGCCGTTGATGATGGAGGGGAAGGTCAGCGTTGCGACGTTCCCGCTGATCGTCACCTTGTTGCAGATGATATAGATACCGTTGTTCCCGAGCCAGAACTCCTTCGGCTGCGTCTCGTAGGTAGCTCGTATGCCCTTGTTCACACGCGAGCGGAGATCGGTTCTCACGTTCTGCGCGAAGAGCCGCTCGTTGATATCCTCATCCATGAGAGCGAGAAAGGACTGGACGTCGGCTAGACCTACGTACGTCTTGAACCGACCGTCATCGGACGAGAACTGCCAGTGGCTCTCCAGTTGCACCTCGATCGAGTCTGAAGGCGGAGTGAAGCCCTCCTCATACAAGTACCAAAGCGCAGCGATCCGATCCAGGTCCTCTACTTCAATTTCGTGCACATCCCGCACGGCGGTGACCTTGGTTGTGACGAACACGCACCGCAGTCTCATATCGCCGTTGCTGACCTTGCGACGAATACGGCGAAACGGAGGTTTCAGTTCCTTCCGTACGGAATCGACCCAATCCGAGAACTCATCCTCATCCGACTCACCAGACAGGTGATCCGCCACTCTCTCGAAGCCCGCGATCTCGTTGCGAGTGACCTTCGATGCGCTCGATCCGCTGGACAGTTTCGACTGGATGACGGTCATAGTGTCACCCTGCTCAACCAACGCATCGACTCCGCCGTCCCTCGCTCCGTCGACGATCTCGGGCTCCACTCCCCTGCCGAATCTGGCGAGGGCGTACCACATGATGAATGCCCGCTCTGGCTTGGATCGCCGGAAGTCCCGGTGCTCTCCAAGATGCGTCAGAAGCGCCTTGACTGCATCGACGTTGCCCTTGCGCGGCTTTCGAGCCATTCACTCCTCCTACAGAATAGGTCGAGTGGGCTGCGTTGACCTTCCGACAAGACCTCGAATGGAACTGGGCTAGCCTGCTTGACCTGCCCCCAGTAGTTGTACCGCCCTCAGAGTCAGACTCGCGCGCAGGGCCCTGCACACGCTGGTTTGGGCTTCCCGCACAGCAGACGCCCCTCGCGGGTTAGGAGGAGCGCACAGCCTCAAGCGTCTCCTTGCTGAACGACTTGAAATCCAGGTGCCCATTGATCCGCTCCAGGAACGGGGAAGCACCCTGCTCGCGCAGTCGCCCTCGTCCTGGAACGTGCCTGTTGGTGTAGGTGAAGACCAACTCCTGGCCAGCCCGAGTCATGCCTACATACAGCAGGCGCAAGGCCTCGTCCAGGCTGTCGCGTGTCCGACTCATACGAGGGCTGGGAAGAAAGCGATCGCCAGCCCATGCAATGAACACGAACTCTGCCTCTAGCCCCTTGGCTCTGTGGAGGGTAGTCACCAGCACCCTGTCGTCTTCAGTGACTTCAGTCTCGTCGTCCATCAGACCGAACTTCCTGTAGATGTAGGCAATGGCCCCGCCCAGGCTATGCGAGCACTGACGAGCCTCTTCCAGGGTCTCCCAGATCTCAGGGAAAAGCTCGGATGTCGGCACCAGTTGCTTCGCCTCGTTGAGGCGATTGAGAACAGCATCGAGGTCTCCATCCAAACCGGCGCATCCATCCACTAGATCATACAGAGAACGAATCTGCTCGTTCTCCAGGTCCCGGCAGAGTGTGAAGAGACCTTTCTTACCGCGCATCGCCTCCCTTCGCAGTTCCCGGATGCGCCGCGTCTCAAGGCCGGCCTCCGGAAGCCACTGACGCAGGGCCAGATCGTCCTTGCTGGCCAGAATCCTCAGCACCAGGAGCAATCGCCAGTGATCGTCAGGGATGACACCCGCCACACTGGGCCTCTTCGTCAGGATTCCCTCTTCTTCCAGAATCTGTGCCGCGCGATCCGCGAAGTTGTTTCCTGGACAGAGAATCATGAAGTCACTCAAGGAGGGAGTCTCTCCCCTCCGTGTGCTCCGATTCCCAATGAAGTGACGGATGAGCGCCGCGATCGCCTTTGCCTGGTACTCCTCCTTCGTACACATATAGACGGGTATCTTCTTCGCAGGTGCAGATGCGGGCCTCAGGCTGGTTCCGCGGTAGCCTTCGCCCGCCAGCAGGTCCTGCGCCGCCAGCAAGATGTGCGGTGGCAACCTGTGACACTCATCGAAGCATACGCACTCCCAGTCGTCCGAGTCCGCCAACTCAATCAGTCCCATCCGATTGGCCTGCCGCATAATTGTGTATATGCTCTGCGCGTCATCCCCAACGACAGCGACTTCGGAATTCGGATGAGAGGCTGCAAGCCGAACGAAGCGCTGGTCCACAGGATTCAGGTCCTGGTACTCATCGACATGCAGGAACAGAGGGGGAACGCTCACGGAGTCATCCTCGAGAATCTCGCATGCCGTGCTCACAAGGCCCT
The DNA here is from genome assembly GCA_043819135.1 of Candidatus Eiseniibacteriota bacterium. Classification (GTDB taxonomy): domain Bacteria; phylum Joyebacterota; class Joyebacteria; order Joyebacterales; family Joyebacteraceae; genus JALGZG01. The sequence continues at coordinate 8,279 of JBDRFG010000032.1, forward strand.
GCATGTCAAAGGTGCCGTAGAATCTTAGCAGCGCGTCGAAGCACGCGAGTAGCAGCTCGCACTCGCCGGGTTCCAGCCCTGCAGTCTCGGGGAACTCCCCCACGGACCTGCAGTAGTCAATCAGGTCGGCCGCCTCAGCGGAGTCCAGCACCACACCTGCATCATCTGCCGCTTCTGCAGCAACAAGCATACGCTCCCTCGAAGGTACTAGAACGGAGAACGTCCCTGAGCGTCCGATAGCCGATGCGCGGCTACAAACCAAGCTCTTCGCGAACGAGTGAAGCGTGCTGACTCGCGGGAGGCCCATATCGCTTTCGTCCTGCAGATCTTCTCCGAGTCTTTTCTTGAGCTTGCCCCAAGTATCCTTGCGGCCCGTGCGCGTGAAAGTCAGCAGCGAGACGGTCGCGAGAGGTCTCTCGTCGAGAATCTCCGCCATGCGCTCGACCAACGTCGCAGTCTTGCCGGTACCAGGTCCTGCGATGACGACCAGGGGAGGACCCCTGTGGTCTATGACCTGCTTCTGCTTCTCGTTCGGAAACGCCACTCTCAGACCCCCGTGCGGGAAACCTGACTACTGATTATGCTGCGGAACTCGTTCAGTCTACTAGTACCGAGAAGGCGGGGCAAGTCGTGGCCAAGCCTGAATCTCTGTGGCTACTGCCTGCCTCCTGATCGCTCAGTCCCCGGACCTGAACCGCCCCGGCTTCTCCGGAGACTCGGTTATGTGAACCCGGCCATCATGACCGGGGCTTCCTGACTACGATGGTGCTCCTCTTCGAACTCCACCGCTTCGAGATGCCCACACGGTCCGCGCCGACGGATCTTCTCCACGATCGAGGCGTAGGCAGTGAAATTGAGGGCCATGGTCAGGAGTCTCCCCGGCG
>JBDRFG010000033.1:0-64816 GCA_043819135.1 Candidatus Eiseniibacteriota bacterium
GAAAAGAGAGCGGGGCGCCGCATGGGCGCCCCGCTTTCGAACATCTCAGCAAACCTCAAGCTGCCGGCCGCCTCACGGCGGACCGGAGGCTCTGCGACCAGTGTCCTAGAAGTAGACCGAGAGGAAGACAGAAGCCGTGTCAAAGCCCATGAACGTCTGCGTGTACTTGCAGCAGGTCTCGGTCCGGTCGCCGCCGCTGCTGTCGTACTCGGTCTCGCCTGACCAGCTCCAGAAGCCGAGCTGATACTCGCCGCCGAGCGTCATGCAGTTGGTGAAGGCCCACTCAAAGCCCAGGCAACCGAAACCGGCGAATCCGGTTCCCTTGTCTGTCTCGGTGTACGTATCGCCGCCTGCACCCGCCGGCTCGATGTACTCGTCCGACTCCACCGCGAAGGCGGCGCCGATTCCCCAGTACGGGGAGACCGAGGAGCAGGGTCCCTCCATGTGCTTCTCATACACGGCGCTGAGGCCCATGACCGAGTAGTTGTTCTCCGAGTCGGCATAGCCTTCCATGTCTGACTCGTCTACTCTTGACCACTGGCCGAACTCGATTCCGCCACGGATGGCGGTCATATCGGCGATGTAGTAGCGCATGCCGATGCCGTAGTAGCCACCGTATCCACCGAGGCCGAGGTCGTCAAAGCCGTTGAACATGAAGACCATGGCCTTGTCGCCCTCGGACGTCGGAACTTCGGCGGCCATAGCGACACCACTGAGCATCAGAGCGATAATGGCAAATATGAACAGCTTCATAGCACTTCCCTCCATGGTTAACATCGATTGAAGACCCCTACTCCTGCCCCATGCCCCTCCGCCAACTACAGGCACACAGGCCAAGAACTCAGATCCTCCTTCCTGGGTGTGCCCCGCCGAGCGTCGTGTGGTGTCAGCTCGTGACGTCGCAACTCGTGCCGACGCGTCCGCCGGGCGGCCACATACTGGATTCGCCAGACTGGTTCGACCTCTCTCATCCAAACGGAGCACACTCTAGCACAGCGCCGATTTCTGCCAAGCAGAAAATGGATGGGGCGCGGCGCAATATCCGGGCCACTCCGGGTGCGGAGTAGCTCTAAGCTGCCGAAACACCCCGAACTGTGGGCCTCCTCAGGGCAAGGCGGCTACGAGAGAACTTTCTCATCTTCTTCTCGCCAAGCTGGGTCGACTATGCAAAGGAATTCCAGGTCGTGGTCGCCCGCGTTCTCGACCCACTGCTCAGCACCCGCCGGGACCGCGACGGTGTGGCCCGGGCCGACGGTTCTGAACTCGTCCCCCACATGCATGACGCCGGTTCCGGCGAGAAAGTAGTAGACCTCCACGGTGGCCATCCGGTGTCTCACTGACGCCTCGCCCACTCCAACCGTGGCGTGGGCCAGGCTGTAACGGATGTCCACGGGGTCCCTCTCCGGGTGCAGGATCTCCCGCAGTCTGGAATAGTCCGCCACCGGTACGGGCGTGAGGCTGGCGATGTCCTTCGTCAACATGGGTTCCTCCGACGGTATGGCGTGGTCAGGGTCAGCGGGCCTGGCGGACGCCCTCATCGTGAGCGCGCAGACGGGATTCTGCCAGAACTGCCGGCGCGGGGCAAGCAAGCGTCACCCAATCATCTCTTGTCTTGGGCGGCGAAATCATATATTCTCTCCCTCTCTTTGATGGTATTCAACAATTGTAGGGGGCCTGCTCACAAGGAGGGGGAGATGTATCGTGCAGCTATTTTGGCGATCGTGCTGCCGCTGCTTCTCGTCGCGTCCGCCGGCGGACAGGGGTGGACGGATGATCTGGGGCTTGGAATAGCGATCGGCGTCATGCAGCCAAGCGGGGGAGACGAGAGCTACGAGGACATGGGGCTCACGTTCGGTCTCAGGATGAAGAAACCGCTGACCGAGAACATGTCGGTCACGCTTGACTATCACCACGGCGAGACCGAGAGCGGCGAGCCGCCCTCGGCTGGAACATCGGATCGGTTCTTCACCTGGGGAGCGACCGACTACCTCAAGACGAACTGGAACTACGTCGGTCTCAAGGCAACATACGATTTCAGCTCCGACGCCGATTTCGTTCCCTATGTAGGCTTTGGACTCGGCATGACGATGTGGGAGGTCCAGGACTGGACAGAGTACGCATCCTCACCGGGAGTCGTGCCGGAAGGCTACGACGCCGACGGCAAGAAGAACAAGCTGGCCGGCACTAACCTGACGGCAAGCATCGGTGCCGGCGTGGAGTTCTTCCTCAGCGAGAAGATGTCGCTCGATCTCGGCGGCAGCTACAGCTTCCTGCTTCAGCAGGACCTGGACAACATCGGCTTCAGCTCCATACCAGGCTACGGCGCGGACTATGTCGATGCCAACAGCTCGGTCATCGAAGGCTCCATCGCGCTGATGTTCCACTTCGGCGCGGGCGACTGTGACGAGGACGGCATCTTCGGCAGCCAGGACAAGTGCCCGAGAGAGAAGGAAGACTTCGACGGGTTCGAGGACGAGGACGGCTGCCCCGACCCCGATAACGACATGGACGGGATCCTCGACGTCGACGATCAGTGTCCGGACGACGCCGAGGACTTCGACGGGTTCGAGGACGAGGACGGCTGCCCGGACGTCGATCGAGACGGCGACGGCATCATGGATATGGACGATGCGTGTCCGGATGACCCAGAGGACTTCGACGGGTTCAAGGACGCCGACGGTTGTCCGGATCCCGACAACGACGGAGACGGCGTGCTTGACGGCGACGACCAGTGTCCCGACACGCCGGCCGGGACCATCGTAGACGCGGTGGGCTGCGAGAAGGCCGAGCCGAAGCCCGAGCTTCTGGCTGTCATGGTGAACTTCGACCTCGACAAGGCCGTTCTCAAGCCGATGGCAATCACGAAGCTCGACGCGCTGCTCGTCCTCCTGCTCGAGGAGGAGTCCATCACGATCGACATTGGCGGGTTCACGTCCGACGAGGGTTCGGACGACTACAACCAGGCTCTTTCCGAGCGCAGGGCGGTAGCCGTCAGAGACTACCTGAGGAGTAAGGGTGTCGATGAGGCGCGGCTCACTGTAGTAGGCTACGGTGAGCAGCAGCCGCTCGTGCCGAACGACAATGAGATGAACAGAAGCCAGAACAGAAGGGCGATGGTGACGCCTGTATACCCCGAATAGGTTCTTGCAGGAAAGGCGCCATCGACTGCCTTTTGCACGAAGAACGGACGGAGCGGGTCCCTCGGGCCCGCTCTGTTCTGTTTCTCGGGGGGCGGAGGGCTCGCCACGAGCGGTCCGCCAATCGCTTGCCGCGAGGCGTCCCACGCGCCACGCGGAGGGCAGATCGGCCCGAGGATGGCACACACCTTGCTAAACTTAGAACACGTATGCTTGTATCGGCGCGCCCGCCCTCTCGTTGAGAGATGAGCGGGAGCCGCCGGTGTGTCTCTTGGGCGGCGTCTGAAGCGAGGACCAGACATGGCTGAACGTGCCTCTTCGTCAACTAGGAAGAAGATACTGGTTGTCGCGCGCGACGACCGCGCCGGCGAGCGCCTCGCCCGTTGGCTGGTTGATTCCGGCTATCAACTGGCTCGGTACAAAGAGGCCAGAAGGCTCGTTGAGATGGCCGACGAGGAGAAGCCCGACCTCGCAGTCGTGAGCCTTGAAGGTATGAGCGACGAAGAGAGGGCCACGATGGTCTCGCTCTGTTCCGAGAGTGCCGTGCCGGCGCCGACACTCGTGCTCACAACGGACGGGGACGGGATGAGTGGCTTCGTTCGCGGCGAGTGCAGCCTTGACTGGATGGACGAGGACGCCGGCCCGGAGAAGCTCCTGGGACGCGTGCGTGCCATGCTGCGCGTCGCGTCAGACGCGAGCCAGGAGCCAGGGGCGGGCAAGCGTGACCGACTGACCAAGGTCTACAACAGGCGCTACTTCGACGAGCGCCTCGACATGGAGATCGAGCGCGCGAGAAGGTATGGTCGCAAGACCTCGTGCGTCATGGTGGACATCGATGGATTCAAGGACGTCAACAGTAAGCACGGGCATCAGGCCGGAGACGGCGTGCTGAAGGTCCTGGCCGACGTGCTTCTGTCGAGCACACGCTCCTCCGATGTTGTGGCGCGTTACGGAGGCGAGGAGTTCGTCGTCATACTGCCGGAGTCCGCCAGCAACGAGGCGGCCGTGCTGGCCGAGAGGCTGCGCCGCGCGTTCGAGGCTCGCAAGACGTGTCCGGGAGACGGGGAGTCCGTAGTGACGGTCAGCTGCGGCGTCGCCACGTACCCGGACCACGCCAGAGATTCGGCGACGCTCCTGCGAATGGTGGACTCGGCGCTCTACCGTGCGAAGTCCGAAGGCTGTAACCGCTGCGTTGTGGCCTTCTCCGAGATGGACGATGGTTTCGAATCCGAGGACATCACGGCGGGGAGGATCCTCATCGTCGAGGGCGACGACTACGACCGGTGCGTCGCGTCGCTGGTTCTGCGGGCCAGCGGCTACGAGGTTCTGGAGGCCACAGACGGAGAGCTCGGAGTCTCTCTTGCAAGATCGTCACATCCGGACCTTGTCATCGTCGACCTGCAGCTCGTCGGCATGAGCGGCATCGAGGCGACCAGACAGATCATTCAGATGGACGAGATGAAGGACATCCCCGTGGTTGCCCTGACTCGCGGGGACATTCCGGACAATCTCGAAGAGCTGGCGCGCGTCGGCTGCAGGGGTTACATAACCAAACCCATAGACACCAGCATGCTGGCCGCACAGATCCAACTCTATCTGAGCGAATAGAGGGAGGTCGGGCGGCTCCCGCCCGACGGGGACGTGGTGGACGGTTTCAGCTCGTTAGCGGTCGGCGGAATGCGCCGGCCGCTGTCCGCGTACGCCTCCGCCGGCTCATCAGGCCCGCCGGGCCGCCCGCCCCGCCACGCCGCGCGGCCGTACCACCGCCCCGCCCAGCCGAGCCCTTGCACCGACGGCCGCTCGTCTATATGGTGGGATCCATCATCGTCGGCGCGGAGGACACATGGAAGCGGACAGAAGGGCTCTGAGCACGACCCTGATCGCGGCGCTTGCGACGACGGTCATTGTTCTCGCCGGCTGCGCGCCGCGCCCGCCCACGGGGCGCGAGCCCGTCTCGGACGAAGCGACGAGGAGCGAACGCCATTGGACCTGCAGATCGCTCGACCCTGTCGGGGCCGAGCGCGTCGCTGGGCTGACGGAATTATGGACGGTCGAGAGCGGTAGCATGCTCTCGGCTCATCATACAGGACGGACGGACGACGGTTCTCCCGGGCGGTCGACCCGGAATGACGCCGTGGCGGACGCCATCGCTTCCGCCGCGGACGCGGCACTGGACCTTCTGGAGCAGCGCGGGGTCTCGTACGGCACAGACAAACGACAGGAAATAGTCGATGAAGTCGTCGATGCGGCGGTGCGGGGGGCGGACTTCGTTTTCCCGCGCATGACGGTGGTCGCGCGCAACTGGGACGAATGCGTCGCGGTCGCAGACGACACGTCGGCCGACGCCGACACTTCCTGGCGAGCCGCCGTTCTCGTGGAGTATCCGATAGGACTTCTGAGGGGCGACGTCAACAACGTCGTGTGGGAGCGAGGCAGGGCCGCCAACGAGGCTGAGGTGCTCGTGGCGTCCGCGGATGAACATCTGGCAGCCGGTCGGTGGCACGATGGACTTCTGGACGCGGCTGCGGTCGTCCACGTCGTCCGCGAGACGGGGGTGCGGCTCTCGCGAGTAGCGGAGGCGTCACCAGCAACCGAGAGTGACGGACCGTCCTCGATCGACGACCGGCTCCGTGAGGCACTCCGATGGTCCCGAGTCGCCTCTGACGCGGCGACTCGTCTTCACGCGCGCCCCGTCGGGAGCGTTGATGTTCTGGAGACAGGCGCGGCAACGGGCGCAACGGTTCAGTTCCACTGCACATATGAATGGAACGGACGGGTCGTCGCTGCCGTTGGCGTGCCGGTGAGGTTCGAGATGCCCGGAGCTTCCGCCGTGCTGCACGCTGATCCATTGACCGACGGGTCCGGGGCGGCGACGTGTCGCATACTGGCGGCCTATGGCCCGCCAGGCGAATACGAACTTACCGTCAGCGTGGACACGGCGGCCGCTCACGCTGCTCTAACCTGGTCGTTGTCGGCCGGCGCGCGAACGGATACGCATGACCTCACCGAGCTCCACCGGTTCGCTCCACTGGCCGGCCACACGGTTCATCTGGTGGCGGGGGCGCACGCGATCTCGGTCTGCGCGACGTTCGGCGATCAGGATGACGCCGCGGCCGCCCAGGTGATGGCGGGATTCATCCGAAGAACGGAGCGCGACGGTTTCAGGACCGGCCGGTGTGATCCGGACGTGAACGTGATTGTCACGGGGGAGTTTTCGCTGACCGCGCACGAAGAGCCCGATCTCTGGGTGGCTCAGGTGACGCTCTCGGCGGCGGCCTTCGATCAGAGGACGGCGTCCGGGCTTGGGGCAACCCGCGTCCGGGCGACGCAGACGTCCGACGCCGAGGACGGGGAGCCGGGGAGGCGCGAAGCCGAGGTGCTTGCTCTCAAAGAGGCCGGACGGCTTATGGCCGTCTACTTCGGGCCGCGCATGTTGGCATCAGGCAGATAATCCGGGTGGATTCCCGGGGCGTCTATCGACGTGTCGATGAGTTGGGCGTCTCGTCTCGCGCGTTCGACACAACAACCACGAACGCGCTTCCCGGGTCCGCGTAACGCAGCGTGAAGAGTCCCCAGCCATCTCCGGAGACGTTCCCCTGAGCACCGCTCTCCGGAAACGGACCCGTCACGGCCGTCACGGTCCCAACCACGATCCCCTCGAGAGCGACGACCTCAGGCGCGAACACGGCGAACGTGTCACGCGTGACCGTCGATAGAGTGAGCGTGTCCCGACCGCCCAGGACCGCTGCGTTCGACGCTCCGGCATCAGGTTCGAGGATCCCCGACACCTCGTAGTAGTCTGCGCCCGTCGCCTTCCCCCACGTGAGCGTCAAGGTATCGCCCAGTGAGATCTCCACGGGCGCGATCACCACGGCCGCATCGGGCACAACGGCGGTGGCCGTAGCGTAGCCGTAGTTGGTGGTCACCTCGAGCACGCACGATGTCCCTGACCGCCATATCACCACGTCATCGTCGAGCGTCGCGAGAGCGCTGAGGTCACCGGACGGTCCGACGTATGGCAGCTCCCGCCCGTTGATGAACGCGATGAGAAGAGAGGGCGACGGGTCGGCGGTGCAGACGACCTCGGCGTGTGTCGATCCTCCTCGATCGTCCGAGTTCTGCACGACGCTCGCGGATACGTACGGCAGGGTATCGACGGGCTCCACCACCGGGCACGTGAGATCATCGGAGCAACCACCCGCGAGCAGTACGGTCGAGGCGGCCACGGCAATGAAAGGAACGACTCTGCGCATCATGTGTCTGCTCCGGATCGCGCCGCGGCAATGGAGACCGCGCGCTTCACCCGACTAGACCGAGCCGGGAAGGGGATTCTGCGTACGGATGAAATCCTCATACGTTCCACGTCTTCGCGCCTCGATGAGTTTCCCGTCCAGCACCAGGACCTCGACGGGCGAGGGGTGCGACAGGAAGAGCTGCGGGCTCATCGAGAATCCGTAGGCGCCGGCGTTGAAGATACCGACGAGGTCATCGATCGCTATGTCCTCGGGAACCTGGATCTGCTCACTGGTGATGTCGATAGGCGTGCAGAGAGGACCGGAGACCTTCGCCACGGTCGGGGTCGGCGAGCACAGCCTGCTGATTACACGCGCCTCGTGGTTGACCTTCATGAGTACCGGACGCACGAACTGGTTGATCCCACCGTCGGTTATGACGAAGCGCTCTCCCCGCGACTCCTTGAGTTCGATGACCCGCGTGACGAAGACGCCGCACTCCGAGACGAGGTAGCGCCCGAGTTCCAGAATGAGGCGCATGTCCTTGCGATCCGAGAACGGCTTGAAGACCTCCTCGACGCGCGCGCCGACGGCCGGCAGATCCAACGGGACCTCTTCCTTGTAGTGCGGAACCCCGAACCCGGCGCCGAAGTCTATCGCCATCAAGGGCTCGCCCGTGATCTTCTCCACGTGCTCGGCAGCAGCGACCGTGCGCCTGGCGTTCTCTATGATCTCGTCGGCGGCCAGGATCTGGCTGGCCGTGTATATGTGGATGCCGACGATCTCGACGGTGCGCCTGTCCCAGTGGTCGGCCAGGGCGTCAAGCTTCTCCTCGTCGATCCCGAACTTGCTGGGTCCCCCGGCCATCCGCTCGTGAAGGGGGCCGGCGGAGCCCCCGCCGGATTTTGACAGTCCAACCGTCGTGTTGATCCTGAGAGCCACGCGCGCCGGGATGCCCACCAGCTTCGCGATGCGCGCGACACGCTCCAGCTCTCTCAGTGATTCCACGTTGATGGCGAAGACGTTCGCGATGATCGCGTCCTCGAGCTCCCGGTCGGTCTTGCCGGGCCCGGCGAACACGATGTCGAGCGGGTCGTGCCCCACTTCCTTGGCGAGGAAGAGCTCGCCCCCGGATGCGATCTCAGACCCGGCGCCGAGCTGTCTCAGAAGTCCCACCAGGGCGAACGAGGGGTTCGCCTTCATCGAGTAGAATACCTCGAACGACGGCAGCGCGCTCTTGAGCGCCGCGTATCGAGCGCAGACCATGTCGCCGTCGTAGACGTACATCGGCGTGCCGTGCCGGCCGACGATCGCCGTGACCTGGACGCCTCCCACCTCGAGGATGCCGTCGGTCTCTTTGAAGTTTCTGAACAGGGTGCTTCCTCCCGTCTATTTCTTTCTGAACACGTCTATGTGCGTGGTGCCGCCAAATATATAGAAGGGGAAGTACTCGGCGATGGCACAGTCGACGCCGAGCTTCACGTACTCCTCACAGAGGTTCGCTCCGGTCTCACAGAACATCACGAGCCGCGTGCCCCCCCTCCTGGCCGCCTCGAGTATGTCCTCCATTGAATCCGTAGAGATGACCATTCCGGTCATTACAGCGACGTCGCACTCTTCCACGAATTCCACGGTCCGGTCCTGGTCGTACACCGGCACGCCGCCGATCTCGCTGCCTACGAGAGTCGGGTCCCCATCCGTGCCCGTGACCGTGACACCCTTCGCCGTGAGCATCTTAATGATGTTGCCGATGACGCCGACGTTCACGACCCGCCCGTCCTCGGCGCCCATCAACTCGAGCTGCCGCAGCACCTCGTCCACCACGATCTGGCTGCGCCAGAGCGCCTTGTCGGCCGATGAGCCCGTCATGGTCTTGGTCTCGTCCGGCTGCTTCTCGAACGCGGAGAACATGGCGTCCGCGGTCGCGACCTGCACACACCGATACTCCGATCTCACCTTTCTACAGTCCTTACCCAGCAGAGAGAAGTTGTCCTTGAGCGCCGGCACGGTGGAGCAGTAACAGGCGCCCTCTCCCACGGTTTGGACAAGGAGGTATGAGTAGTTGAAGGTCCGCTCTTCCGGGTTGGGTCGGAACAGGAGGTCGGTGCGCCAGAGCCCCCTGACGAAAAAAGACTCGTCGGGGTAGTCTCGGCTTCTCCTTCTTCCTGTTTCAGCGATCTGCTCGAGCAGAGTCACGGTGGCTCCTGGTCCTTAGGATCCGCTGACGACTTTCGTGGTCGCCGGCTCATGGGAATGCGGGGCTGTCGGTCGTTTGGCCGCTCGCCACGTCAGTCACCAATATACCAGCAGGGGGGGACACGGTCAATTTAGCAGCACTGCCTTGCGGCGCCCTCGCGCTCAGCAGGCAGCTGCGTTCTCTCAGCTTGATTACATGCAGTCATCCCTGCTAAACTGACCCCGGCCGCGTGTGTCTGACTGTGCGTGTGGTTCAGGCTGTGACATCTCAAACCGCGGCGCGGGGACCTCCAAGGGGCCCGGCGCGGCGGCTACGTGCATTCACGTTGCGCCATCTGAGTCCCGACGAAACCCTGAGCCGGGACGGCTCCAACCAGAAATGAGGAAGACTATGAGCCCGGAAGCCCGATTGCCACGCGATGGGAAGGGGGACCTCGAGGCCATCGAGGCGCTGGCCAGTGCGCGCGACGCGATCCTGGGAGAGGTGCGGAAAGCGATCGTCGGGCAGAACCAGGTGATCGACGAACTCCTGATGGCCATTCTGGCCGACGGGCACTGCCTGCTCATCGGTGTGCCGGGTCTCGCGAAGACGCTGATGGTCAGCACGCTGGCGAGCGTTATCGATCTGAGATTCAAGCGCATCCAGTTCACGCCCGACCTCATGCCGTCGGACATCACGGGCACCGACATCATCGAGGAAGATCCGGGGACTCACGCCCGCAACTTCAAATTCATACCTGGCCCCGTGTTCGCGAACGTGGTTCTCGCCGATGAGATCAACCGCACGCCACCCAAGACACAGGCCGCGCTGCTCCAGGCCATGCAGGAGAAGCAGGTGACCACAGGAGGGAACACCTACCCGCTCGACCTGCCGTTCTTCGTGCTGGCGACGCAGAATCCTATCGAACTCGAGGGGACCGATCCGCTTCCCGAGGCGCAGCTCGACCGTTTCATGTTCAGCATCCACGTGGACTACCCGAGTGAAGAGGAGGAGCGGGAGATCGTCGAGTCGACGACGAGCGCCTACGTTCCGGACCTCCAGGCCATCCTGAGCGGCGAAGACATAATCAATCTCCAGACGCTCGTGCGCCGGGTGCCCGTGCCGGACCACGTTCTGGCCCACGCGGTACGCCTCGCACGCAGCACGCGCCCGACTGACGATTCGCCGGACTACGTACGGAACTGGGTCAGCTGGGGCGCCGGCCCGCGCGCGTCGCAGTATCTCGTGCTCGGCGCGAAGACCCGCGCGATCCTCAGGGGCAAGTTCGCGCCCGAGACCGAGGACGTCAGGGCGGTCGCGCAGCCCGTGCTTCGGCACCGCATCGTGACGAACTTCAATGCCGAGGCCGACGGCGTGTCCGCGTCGGACATCGTCGACCGGTTGGTAGACGACGCGAGTTAGGCGCGGCAGCACCGTCCTCCCCCGCAGTGCGATTCAGCCCAGTCGAGGGCTGCTCGAGCACCAGGGGGAGGGCCGGTGACACCGCGCCGGAGTGTGCGGCAGAGACTGAGGCCAACGATGCCCGACGAGTCCTACAGACGTTTCCTCGACCCCGTGGTCGTCTCCAAGCTGGCGACCATGGAGCTGCGCGCGCGCCTGGTCGTCGAGGGCTTCGTGACCGGCATGCACAGGAGCCCGTACAAGGGTTTCAGCGTCGAGTTCGCGGAACACCGCCAATACATGCCGGGTGACCCGCTCAAACACATCGACTGGAAGGTCTACGCGAAGACCGACCGTTTCTACATAAAGGAGTACGAGGAGGAGACCAATCTCCGGGGCTACATCCTCCTCGACGCAAGCAAGTCGATGGACTACGGCTCGGACGGTGTCTCAAAACTGGAATACTCGCGTTACCTTTCCGCGGCGCTCATCTACCTGATGCTCAAGCAGCAGGACTCCGTCGGTCTCATGGTGTTCGATGAGGCCGTCCGCGAGTTCGTGCCACCCCGGTCGAGTCCTACGCAGCTGCACACGCTACTCGCTGAGCTGGACCGCGCGCGGGCCAGCTCCGAGACCGATATCGGCATCGTGCTCCACGATCTCGCGCGCCGCGTGAAGCGCCGCGGGCTCGTGATACTCGTGTCCGACCTGCTGGACGACTCCGAGCGCGTGCTTCCGGGTCTCAAGCACTTCCGGCACCTCAAGCACGAGGTGATCGTCTTCCACGTCCTCGATCCAAGGGAGGCCGAATTCAGCTTCGACGCGGACGCGACGTTCCGCGACATGGAGACCGGCGAGCTCATGACCACCGAGCCGTTCTCGATCCGGGGCGACTATGTGGACGCAGTGGAGCGTTGGAAGGCGCTCCTGAGACGCGAGTGCGCAGAAAGCGGGATCGACTACGTGCCCATTCTGACGTCGACACCCTACGACCGCGCGCTCTTCTCGTATCTGGAGAAGCGAAAGAGGCTCGGGTAGCGCACGAGCCGTCCGTCCTGAGCCGCGGCCACGTCCGCGGCCACGGACACGAAGGAGAACCGGTTGAACTTCACGTTCCTGAACGGCACCTTCCTGTTCGCCGCGCTGGCCGCGCTGCTGCCGCTTCTCATCCACCTCATCAGCCGCCGCCGCGTCTCGACCGTCGACTTCAGCTCGCTTCGCTTCCTAAAGGAATTAGAGCGGAAGCGCATCAGACGCGTGCGCCTCCGCCAGATACTACTGCTCATCGTAAGAAGCCTAATCATTCTCGCGGCGGCTCTGGCTCTGGCGCGCCCCACCCTCAAGGGCGTTCTCGGGGGAGGCGGGGGCGCGCACGCAAAGACCTCGATCGCCATCATCATGGACGACAGCGCGAGCATGTCGAGAACCGGCGAGGACGGCGATCTCTTTCCGGATGCCGTACGATCCGCGCGGGAGATAGCGGAGCTCCTCGACGATGGAGACCAGGCGTTTCTGGTCACGGCGGGCGACCCGGCCAGCGCCGTGCTCGCCGAGGGCACCTTCAGCCCGGAGGTTCTTCTGGAGGCAGTGAATGGGACGGAAGCCGGGGCCGCCGCAACGGACTACTCGCGTGCACTTGACCTGGCGTTCGGCCTGCTCGCTGAGTCGCGGAATCTCAATCGAGAGCTCTACGTTCTCGGCGACCTGCAGCGCACAGGATGGGCGCGCGCCCCGGAAACACCTGGGTCTGCGCCGGCGGAGGACCAGACAAGCGGGTCGGAGGCTCTGAAGAACGACGAGGGGCCCCGCGTCTACGTGCTGTCGATCGCCGGTCCCACCACGAACCTTGGGATGCCATCCGTCGCCATCGAGCGGAAGTACGGTGGCGCCGCGGGGCTCTTCTCTGTGAGCGCGCGGGTTTCGAACCACGGCAGTCGAAATGGCGAGATCCTGGTCAGGCTCTTCATCGACGGGGAACAGGCGGGACAGGCGGGCGTCGAAGTGGAGGGCGGCGGGTCCGCCACGGCGCGCTTCGCCGTGACCGTGGACGAATCCGAATGGCACGAGGGCTGGGTTGAACTCCCGCCCGACGCGCTCGATGCGGACAACAGGCGCTACTTCGTGATCCCCGCCACGCGCCTGACGGAGGTTCTGGTGGTCCGTCCCGACGACGCCCGGGAACTCGACGACGCCGACTACCTGGAGCGCGCGCTCGATCCCACGGCGGAGAGCGACAGGTTCTCGGTCTCCGTGGTGTCGCAGGGCGCGCTGGCGAGTCAGGAGAACGACAGGTTTCCCCTGGTCGTGCTGGCCGACGTCGGAAGACTGGAGGACGCTGCCGTGAGCTGGCTAGGACGGCACGTCGATGACGGCGGAGGCCTTCTCATCGTGCTCGGTAACCGCACGGACGTCCGCTTCTGGAACGCAGGACTTCTGCCGGAGCTCGCTGGAGTCGAGATCCTTGCGCCGACGGAGCGTCCCGATGGGGTGCGGCTCGCGCCGGCCTTACAGGGACATCCTCTACTTGAGGGGCTTGTGGTCGGTGAGCGTCTGGTCGACGACATAGCGGTACGGCGCGCGTTCGATGTGCGCGCCACCGAGGTCGAGGAGGTCCTGGAGCTGCCGGGGATAGGGCCCGCGCTCACCCTCAGACGCGCGACCACGGGCGCCTCGCTGGTGAATGGCGTCGTTCCGAAGGGCGAGGTGGCGGTGCTGATGACCGGCGTCGACCCCTCCTGGAGCGACCTGCCGCGGAGCGGATTCGTCGTGCCGCTCATGCACCGTCTGTCCGAGCGGCTATCGCGGACGAGTTCGCGTCCCGTGTCTGTCACCGTCGGTGAGGACCTCGTGGTGCGGCTCGGCGAGGTTCCGACAGGCCGAGTTGAGGTTGATGCACCCGACGGACGCACACTGACCGCTGAACTCCGACATCATCCGGGACCCGCGGCCGCGGTCGAGCGTGCCGGCGACCCGGGGATCTACCGTTTCTATTCGGGTGGGCGGACGATCGCGCTCGGCGCCGTCAACATGGACCCACGTGAATCCGACTTGTCGCCGGTTGATAGAAGTGAAATGGAAGAACTCATGTCACCGCTTCCCCTGACGTTCGTCGAGGCGGGTGCGAGGCTCGAGGACGAGGTGCTGCAGGCGAGGCACGGGCGCGAGCTCTGGCGAGCGTTCCTGTACGTCGCCCTCGTGCTGATGGCGGTGGAGATGTACCTGGCGCGGCCACGGTCTGGTTAGGCTGCATGGTCTGGCCCAACCCGTGGCCCGCAGCAAATAGGCAGAGGACAACCGCATGCCCGGACGCGGGATAGTCGATATAGCGCGTGGGACGAAGCCCCTCCGCGACATCGCCGAGAGCGTGAGGGCCGGGAGGCCCAGGCTGTGGGTGAGCGGCCTGCTCGGCTCCTCCAAGTCGCTCCTCGCGGCGGTGCTCGCTCGTGAGCTTCCACACGTCTGGGTCGTGATCGCCCCGACCTTCTCCGACGCGGAGCACACCTACGACGACCTAACGACGTTCCTCGGCGAGGACAGCGTCCAGCTGTTCAGCGAGTGGGAGACCCTTCCTTACGAGAGGCGCTCCCCACTTGCGACAATCACGGAATCCAGACTCCTGACGCTCTCCCGCCTCGCGGCGGGCGAGCCCGTCGTCATCGTCACCACGCCGAAGGCCGTCATGCAGACGACCCTGTCGCGACGTCTTCTGGCCGACGTGACGCACAAGCTGTCAATCGGAGATACGCTCGACCCCGGGGCGTTCGCCCGGTCGCTCATCGACCTGGGCTACAAGCGCGTCAGACTGGTCGAGGATTCCGGCGACTTCAGCGTCCGCGGAGGCATCGTCGACCTTCTGCCGTTCGGGTACGACGACCCGCTGAGGCTCGAACTCGACGGTGACCGGATAGAATCGATCCGCCAGTTCGACGTCTACAATCAACGCTCGATTCGCGAGCTCGACGAGATGTCCGTGCTTCCGAGACGCGAGGTTGTTCTGAGAGGCGAGGGAAGCGGCGAGATCGCGTCTCGCCTGCGGGAATCACACGCCGGTGACTCCGAGGACAGGGACCACCTCTTGAACGGGCTGGAGACACGCTTCTACTTCGACGGGGTCGAGCAGTACCTTCCCACCATCAACGAAGACACCGAGACGCTAATTGACCACCTGCCGGACGCGGCCGGAGTGTTCGTCATCAGGTCCGACGAGGTCTGGGACCGCGCGGAGCAGCTCTCTCTCGAGGCGGCCAAGATCTTCCACGAGAAGAGAGAACAGGTTCCGCTCTGCGAGCCGGAGTCGCTTCTCGTTCCGTTCGATCGGCTGATGGAGCGGGTAGGCAAGCGGCCGATCGTCGCCTCCGGTCTCGTCGCCAGGCCCGGTCTCGACGGCTACGAATGCTGGACGGTCGAGGCGAAGCTGCAGGAGTCGTTCGGTTCCGACCTCGAGCTTCTCAGGACTCGCCTGGGCGAACTCGCGCGGGACAACCGCGTCCTCATCATGTGCGACAACAGGGGGCAGGCCACGCGACTGTCCGAGCTCCTGGGGGAGGCGGCCACCGACGTTGCTCTTGAGGTGGGAAGTCTCGAGAAGGGCTTCGCGCTGCCGGCCGCGGGCCTGGTCGTCTACACGGACCACGATATCTTCGATAGATACAGGAGGCGCAGACGTCGCAAGTTTCGCGGTGGGGCGCCGATATCGAGCTTCGAGGCGCTGGTGCAGGGCGATTATGTCGTGCATGTCAATCACGGGATCGGGAAGTACGTGGGCATGGCGCGCGTCGAGGCCGACGGAAGGCTGATCGACTGCGTCGTGGTCGATTACGCCGAGGGCGGCAAGCTCTACGTTCCGTCCGACGAGATGGACCGCCTTCAGAAATACGTCGGGAAGGACGGTGTCAAGCCTCGTCTACACAGACTCGGTGGAGCGTCCTGGGCGAAGGCCAAGACGAAGGCCACGGAGGCGGTGGCCAAGCTCGCGCGCGAGTTGCTTGGTCTCTACGCGGCGAGGAAGTCCCGTCCGGGCCACGCGTTCGGTGAGGACGTCGTGTGGCAGCAGGAGCTCGAGGCCTCATTCATATATGAGGAGACCGAGGACCAACTCAGGGCGACGGAAGAGATCAAGCGCGACATGGAATCCAGTCGTCCGATGGACCGGCTCGTGTGTGGAGACGTCGGGTTCGGGAAGACGGAGGTCGCGATCCGCGCCGCGTTCAAGGCCGTGATGGGCGGGAAGCAGGTCTCGGTGCTCGTGCCGACGACCATTCTTGCGCAGCAGCACCTCACGACGTTCACGGACCGCCTTGCCGACTACCCCGTTGAGATCGACGTCCTCTCCAGGTTCAGGACGCCGAAAGAGCAGAAGCGTGTGCTCGAGCGCGTCGCCGAGGGCAAGATAGATATCATCATCGGCACGCACCGGCTGGTGCAGAAGGACGTCAAGTTCCACAATCTCGGTCTCCTGGTCATAGACGAGGAGCAGCAGTTCGGGGTTCTCCACAAGGAAACCATTCAAACGATGAGAAAGTCCGTGGATGTCATCACGATGACGGCCACGCCGATCCCCCGCACGCTTCACATGTCGCTCGTGGGCGCTCGCGACATGTCCATAATCAACACGCCGCCCAGAGACCGTCTTCCCGTCAGGACGGAGATAGCGGCCTTCGACGCCGACCTCATCGTGGAGGCCGTCCTCCGCGAAATGGACAGGGGCGGACAGGTCTACTTCGTGCACAACCGCGTGGAGACTATCGAGGGCATGGCGACCTATCTCAGGGGCATCCTCCCCGGGTTCGTCATTGATGTCGGACACGGGCAGATGTCCGAGCGCCAGCTCGAATCTGTGATGATGAGGTTCATGGAGGGGCAGATCGACGTCCTCGTCTGCAGCATGATCATCGAGTCGGGTCTCGACATCCCGAACGTCAACACGATCATCATCAACCGGGCGGACCGCTTCGGACTGGCGCAGCTCTATCAGCTGCGCGGGCGCGTCGGGCGCTCGAACCACAGGGCCTACGCCTATCTGCTGATCCCGCGCGGCCGGGCCATAACCCCGATAGCGCGACGCAGGCTGGGGGCGATACAGGAGTTCACCGATCTCTCGTCAGGCTACAAGCTTGCGATGCGCGATCTCGAGATAAGGGGCGCCGGGAACATCCTTGGCGCAGAACAACACGGCCACATGCTGGCCGTAGGGTTCAACCTGTACGCCAAGCTCTTGAGGAGCGCCGTGAAACGGCTCAAGGGAGAGCCGGTCGCGGAGAAGCACGAGGCGTCCGTGGACATCAAGGTAGATGCATACATCCCCGACTCTTACATTGCGGACAACGACATGAAGATCGACATCTACACGAGGATCCGAGACGCGAGGTCTCTCGATGCGGTTGATGGGCTCGCGAGCGAGCTCTCCGACAGGTTCGGGAAGATGCCCCCGGAAGTCGTGGGGCTTCTGGAGGTCCAGGCTCTGAGAGTGGTGTGCGAGGGTGCGGGAATCAGGCGAGTAGGTCTCTCAGCGGGCACCGTGGAGGCCGAGTTCGCGCCCGGCTTCGAGCCGAAGCCAGGGCGACTCCGTGCCGCGCTCAAGGCCTGCAACACCCCCCTGGAATTCGATGCCCGGACGGGGCTTACGGTGAAGTTCGCGTCGCCCGGCGGCAGGAGAGAGGCTCTGCGGCTGGGGAGAAAGGTATTGAATCAGTTTGTCGACTCTGCTAGCCTCTAGTGCTACGCGTCGAGCCCGTTCACGGGCCTTTTCGGTTTTGCGAGCGTGATCCGTTTTTCATCCTGGATCGAGGCGCTGGGTGCAACCGGCGTCCCCGGTGACACGAAAGGAGAATCTTGATGAGGAAGTTCGCGACGTTCTTCACTCTGACCGCCGTGGTGGCCGCGTTGGCCGCCGGTTGCTCGTCGGTCGAGGACAAGCCGGCCATCAGGCTGACGGACAACGAGGGCATCGTCGAGCCCCGCGAGGTCTCCGTCGCCTACGTCAACGAACGACTGGACAGGGTCCCCGCCGAGATGATCCCGGACGTCCCCGGAGACGAGGGGAAGCGCCAGTTCATGGACGAGATCATCCGCAAGGAGCTTGTCGTCATCTACGGCATAAGGCTGGGCATCCTGGACGACGACAGGCTCCCTGGCGCTCTTAAACACTTCGCGGATTCCAGGGCCGAGGAGATGCTCCGGAATGAACTCATCATCGATCCGGCGCAGGTTACCCCGGCGGACGTCGAGGACTACTACGAGGTCCGTGACGACCTGTTCCAGCTTGCGGAAATCGTCACGATGGACGAGGACGTGGCCAGGGACGCCTACCGTCGCGTGACCGAGGGCGGAGAGGACTTTGGGAAAGTTGCCGCCGAGGTCTCCACGCGCGGCACGTCGTCGGACGAGGGCCGCATGCCGGTGACAGCCTGGACCGTATTCCACCCGCTGACCCGCGTGGAGATTCGCTATCTCAACAAGGACGATATCACTCCGGTACACAAGATCGGCGCCACCTACTTCATCTACAAGGTCATGTCCCGGAAGGACGCGCCTGGCCTGCAGCCCCTCGAGGGAAGCCACCTCAACGGCGTCACCGCCGAGGCGCGCAACTTCAACAGGGACATGCTCGAGTACTACCTCTTCACGGAATGGGAGCAGGCGGCGAACATCACCTTCATGGACGAAGCGATAGACATTTGCGGCACTAAGATCGATCAGATCGTGTTCGAGCTATACGCCGGGGCAGAGGCGGCCACGAGAGACGAGCGCATGGATCGCGCCCGCGCCTCCATCATACCCGAGTTCACTGACGAAGAGGCGGAGATGGTGCTTGTCACCTACAACATCTTCGGCGACGAGAGGGTTGTGACCCTTGGGGATTTCGCAACAATGAGCGCGGAGGTGCCGGGGATCGAGACGGTCAAGACAGGCGACCGCACGGGCATCGCGACGCTCATCAGGCGAAATGTCCAGCGCGAGAGCATCGAGGCGAAGATCCAGGAGAAGGGCTACCGCGACAGCCAGGAGATGAAGGACCATCTTGAGCAGCGAACTGAAGAGTTCGTCATCGACATCACGTACGACCAGGAGGTCATGCAGAAGGTCGACGAGCCGTTGGGCCAGGAGATTCGCGATTACTACAGGTCGAATCTCGATAGCTTCGTCAAGACCGCGGCCGTGGACGTCCAGCAGCTGATCGTCTCGACCGAGGAGCAGGCCAACAGCATCCTCCAGCGCGTGCGCGCCGGCGAAGCGACGTTTGTCAGCATGGTGCAGACGCACTCGATCGACGAATGGAGCAAGGCGAAGGACGGCGTGATACCGAAGTATTATCAGGGCGAGAAGCGCCTCGACTATCTGCAGGGCGTGGCGTTTGACTTGGGGATAGGCGAGATCAGCGAGCCGGTTCGGGCTCCAGGCGGATACGCGCTCGTGAAGGTGCTCGCGCAGTATCCGTCTCGCCAGATGAGCTTCGACGAAGTTGCAGGTGTCGTGAAGCAGACGGTCATAGCGACGAAGAGGGAAGCTCTTCTGAACGCGATGCTCGAGGACGCGCGCAACACCGTTACCGTTGAGTTCGTTGAGGAGAACTTCCAGTACATCAAGGACCCGGCGGAGGTCCTGAAGGAGAAGGCGAGCGGCGGAACGACCAGCGGCCAGCCGGTCAGCATCAAGTTGAACTAGGCGGACCCCTCGGGCGGTCGGCCTCCGTTCGGGTCGACGGCTCACCGTGGGGATCGACGGGTCGAGGTGTCAGGTGAGACTAGCCGCTCCGTTTGCAGCGCTGTGCGTCGTCGCGGGCCTCGCGGCCGGTTGTGGCCGTGCCGACACGTCCGAGGCGATAGCGAGAGTCGATGGCTCGGTGTTGTCGGCTGACGAGTTTTACGCGTCCGTCCCCGAGCAGCTACTTGCGGTAATGAGCCTCGATGACCAGGAAGAGACGCTGAAGACTTGGGTCAAGACGGAGCTCTTCTACAGAGAGGGGCTCCGTCGTGGTTTTGGCGACGACGAGGACCTCCGTCGTCGGCTCAAGGAGATCGAGCGCGAGCTGGTTGCCGAGGAGTGTATTCGCGGCTTCGTCGAAGACATCCCCGATGTGACCGAGGACGAGGCCAGGGATTACTTCCAGGAGCACAGGTCCGACTACTCCATCCAGGTGCGTCTGGCGCACATTCTCGTGCGAAGCAGACCGGAGGCCGAGCGCGCTCTGGCGGAGATCCGCTCGGGGACGCCGTTCGAGAACGTCGCGGCCGGCTCGTCGGTCGATCAGACGGCGTCGCAGGGCGGAGATCTGGGCTACATGAGACGCGGCGAGATGGTTCACGAACTCGAGGAGGTCGCGTTCGAACTGAAGGTCGGAGAGATGGGAGACGTCATAGCGAGCAGCTACGGGTACCACATCATCAAGGTGCTCGACCGTCACCCCGGAGCCGGGCAGCCGTCGTTCGATTCGAAGCAGGCCGCCGTGATGAACTTCCTCACCTCACAACGACGGCGAATGGCGTTCGACGACTGGCTCGCCGACCTGGAAGAGCGCGCCACAGTTATTATCGACACCGCGCTTCTTCGGCAGGAAGCGCGCGAACGAATGAGAGATGACACCGACGCCTACGAGGAAGCAGCGAGCGAGACGACCGGCGTTGTGACCCCCTAGGAGAAGATGGAGACAAGGGATGGCTTTGACCAGCAAGACAAACGCTTGGACCGTTGTCGCAACGATGCTCCTTTTGTCCGCGTTTACCTCGGTTGCGCGCGCGCAGGACGGCGCTGCGCCGACCGGAGGCGAGACCACAAGACGGCTCGTCGATGGCATAGCCGGGGTCGTAGGCGACGAGATCATCCTTGAGAGCGAGATCGACGAGGAGTTCTACATCTACCAGATGCGCTCCGGATCGTCGGACATGTCCCAGGACGAGATGGTCCGAGTGAGATCGGGTATCGTCCGCGAGATGATCGACGAAATGCTGCTCGTCGCGATGGCGCACAGAGACACCTTGCGGCTGCGGCCAGGCGAGCTCGAGACGGAGATAGAGACCCGCGTGGGCGAGCTCTTGGAACGACACGGCTCGGAAGAGGCTTTGGACGCCGCCCTCGCTGAAGAGGATCTGACGCTCTCCGGACTCAAGGATATCTACAGCGACGAGATCGAAAGGCGACTTCTTGCGGAGAAGGTAGTGCGAAGCGAGGTGCACGGGAAGATAGACGTCACCTGGGGTGAGGTCGAGAAGTACTACGCGGAACACGCCGAGGAGGTCGGGCAGACCCCGGAGGCCTTTCTTGTAGCGGGGATCATGGTGACCCCCAAGGTCACCGAGAGCGCCAAGCAGGCAGCCATCGACCGCATGGCGGAAGCCGCGGAGCGTCTCGCGACCGGAGAGTCATTTGAAGACCTGGCGCGGGAGTACTCCGACGACGCCAGCGGCGCCACCGGGGGCAACCTCGGCAGGTTCGGTCGTGGCGTGATGGTCCCGGAGTTCGAGGACGCCGTGTTCGCCATGGAAGAGGGCGAGGTGAGCGGGATCATTCCGACGCGGTTCGGTTTCCACATCGTCGAGGTGCTGGAGGCGACTGGCACCGAGGTGCGGGCCCGTCACATCCTGGCGAGAATCGCACCGGGCCCGGAGGACGAACTCAGGGCCAGGGCCACCGCAGAAAGCCTCCGGCAGCGTGTGCTGGGGGGCGAGGATTTCGCGGAACTCGCACGTAAGCGCTCCGACGACCACGCGACCCGTGAGAAAGACGGGGAACTCGGATGGTTCACGCGCGAGAACCTCGCACCGTCCTTCAAGGAGGTCATTACAGGGCTTTCCCAGGGCGAGGTGGCCGAAGTCACGGCCGGGGAGAGCGGCTTCTACGTGCTCAAACTTCTGGAGCACAATGAGTCCCGGACGGCGACGCTGGACGAGGTGCGTGAGAACCTCAAGGACTACATCTTCGCGCGGAAGGCCGAGAAGGCGTACACTGAACTCATCGACCGGCTATCCAGCGAGATATTTGTCGATATTCGGACCGGCATGGTGCCGGAGGAATGAGACTGGATCGCTTCCTCAAGCTGTCCAGGCTGATCAAGCAGCGCAGCGTCGCGAAGTGGGCCTGCGACGCCGGGAGGGTCTCGATTCTCGGGAGGAAGGCCAAAGCGGGAACGGTGATCAAGGTGGGCGACGAACTCACGATCAGCCTCCGAGATCGAACTCTGCGCGTGAGCGTGCTCGAGGTTCCCTCGGGTAACGTCAGCAAAGAGAAGGCCCGCGCTCTTTGCGAGATTATCGAGGATCTGCATGCGTCGGACTCCTAGGGGCCAGCCACGGCTGGCCCTCTCAGTTTCAGATGCGCACGACGGGAGTGGCGGCGACTCCGGCCCGGTGGGCTCCGGAAGCGCTTCCGCCCCGGGCGGCGCCGGCGGGCCGGACCGTCGGCCGAGACTGGTGCTCACGATGGGCGACCCCGCCGGCGTAGGGCCCGAGGTGGCGCTTCGGGTCCTCGCGGATGCCTCGGTCGCACCGGACTGCGACCTTTCCATCGCCGGCGACCCCGCGGCTCTTGAGGAATGGGCCGGGCGGCTCTCCCTTCCACTCGCACGCGACGTGGTGGACGTCGGGATTCCCTCGGGGAACGTCGTGCCCGGACGCCCGACCGACACCGGGGCGCGCTCCGCACTCGCGTCCATAGAGACGGCGGCACGGCTCTGCATGTGCGGTGAGGCGGACGCGATTGTGACCGCACCTGTGTCGAAGGCCGCGATAGCCGCAACCGGCACGGACTTCTCCGGACACACGGAGTTTCTTGCGAAGTTGACGGGAGCCGTCGGTTTCGTGATGACCTTCGTGCACGGCGCGAGCCGCGTGGCCCTCGCCACGACTCATCTTCCGCTGGCGGAGGTGCCCGCGACCCTCACGCCCGACCTTCTTCTGCAGAAGCTCGAGATACTCTCGGACGGTCTCGAGTCGTGGCTGGGTGTGCGTTCTCCGAAGATCGCGGTGACGGCCCTCAATCCGCACGCCGGAGAGGCCGGGAGATTCGGAGATGAGGAGGAGCGCATCATCGCGCCGGCGATAGCGCGAGCGCGGGAGGCCGGCATCGACGCCACCGGACCACATTCGGCAGACTCAATCTTCGTCGGCCACGGCGACCGCGGCGCCAGCGGGCCCGGGTCGGTCTATGACGCCATCCTGGCGATGTATCACGACCAGGGTACGATCGCCGCGAAACTGATGGGGTTCGGTCACTGTGTCAATCTGACCCTGGGTCTCCCGATAGTCCGCACCTCCGCGGACCACGGGACGGCCTTCGAGATCGCCGGACGAGGGTTGGCCAACCACGAGAGTATGGCGGCCGCGGCGCGTCTGGCGGCGGCCGTCGCCAGACGGCGGAGTGAATCGCCTTGACGGTCACTCCGGAGGACGGATAGAATCGTAAGTTAGCTTCGGGCGGGCAGTTCGGCCTCGCGCCGGTCCCTCGGGGCTTTCGGCGGATCGGGTCAGGTGGTCCGGGTGGGCTACCGGACGGAGCGTCGCGTTCATGGCTCTCCGGTGGAGCACCTTCTGGGGGAACGATGGGCCTTGAGCGGATCAAAGGGCAGGACCGGGCCATCGGCCTCTTGAGGGCGGCGTTCGAGTCAGAGCGGCTCTCGCATGCCTATCTGTTCCAGGGTCCCGACGGTGTGGGGAAGGAGACCGCCGCTCTCGCCTTCGCCCAGGCGCTCAACTGCGAGGAGGAGGCGCTCTCCGGGTGCGGGAAGTGCGCGGGATGCAAGATGGCCGCGCGGCTTTCTCACCCCGACATCCATCTGATCTTCCCGATGCCGACCACGCTCAAGCCCGCCGAGAAGAGCGAGCTCATCGCAAGCTACGTGAGAGACGGCTACCGCGAGCAGGATTTCGGGCGGAAGAGCGCCATTGTCTCCGTGGAGACCATCCTCTCGGACGTGGTGGTGAAGGTCAACCAGCGTCCCTACATCGGTCCGTGGAAAGCGTTCGTCGTGGCGGACGCGGACATGATGACAACCGAGGCGGCCAACACGCTCCTCAAGACGTTGGAGGAGCCCCCGGCCAAGACCGTCATCATCCTGACGACCTCGAGACCGAACGCGCTGCCGGCAACGGTAGTCTCACGCTGCCAGAAGATACCGTTCGCGAGCCTTCCGAGAGACACGGTGGAAGAGGTGCTCCTGGCGGACCCGAGGCTTGGGTTCGACGCGAAGCGGGCGTCGGCGGCCGCTTCGCTCGCGCAGGGCAGCGTCGGCAGGGCGCTCCGGACGGACAAAGAGGGTCCGACGGTAGATCTCAAGCACGTCGCCGACTTGATGGTGGGCAAACGCACGAAGGACGTCGCGTCGCTCGTCAACGAGGCGACCGCCCTCGCCTTCCGTCTGGGCAGAACGGAGCAGCAGCGTCTTCTGGACCTGATGCTCCTGTGGTATCGAGACGTGCTGAAACTCTCGGAGATGGGCGGGGAAGCGGCCAAGCCGCACCTGCTCTACTCCCAGCACCTGAGGGAACTGACCAGGCAGGCGGACACGATGGACGTTGCGGCCGTGGGGCGCCTGGTGGACAAAATAGACGACGCGCGACGAGCCATAGAACGCTACTCCAACCCGACAATCGTTTTCACGTCGGTCCTTCTGGACATGGCGATCGCACGCAAAGCGACTGTAACGAAAAGAGGTGCAGGTCATGCAGCCTGAGGGGCTAGTGGGCAAGACGCCCGACTCCTTCGAGATGGAGTTCAAGGGGGGCAGAAAGGCGCTCTTTGCGAACCCCAGGAACATCCCCTTCCGAATCGGCGACTTCGCGATCGTGGACGTCGAGCGCGGTCACGACATCGGGAGGATAGTCCGCGAGGGCAGCGAGGTGGGCCAGAAGGTCAGGTCGGGGGGTATCCAGGGACCCATCCTCCGCCGGGCCACCGACAAGGACATCGCCACCATGCTGTCTCTGCGCGAGAGGGAGACCGAGGCGCACAGAACCTGCCAGCAGTGCATCGCCAAGCAGGGGCTGCCGATGAAGCTGGTCGACGTCGAGTGGCAGTTCGATTCGAACAAGATCCGTTTCTACTTCACGTCCGATCGCAGAGTCGATTTCAGGAAGCTCGTGCGCGACCTGGCGAGCATCTTCAAGTCGCGGATCGAGATGCGCCAGATCGGCGTTCGCGACGAGGCCCGCAGGCTTGGAGGTTACGGGCGATGCGGGCGCTACTACTGCTGCAGGGGCGTCATCAGCGACTTCGACCCCGTGACACTCAAGATGGCCAAGGAGCAGCATCTGGCGCCCGGGTCTCCGAAGATCTCTGGTGGCTGCGGACGGCTGATGTGCTGTCTCAGGTACGAGAGGGACTTCTACAAGCAAGCCGGCAGGGAATACCCGAAGATGGGGACCAGGATAGAGATGGGCGAGGGCAGGGGTAAGGGCAAGGTCGTCGCGGTCGACATCTTCCAGGGGCGCGTGACCCTCTCCGACAAGGAGGGGGCGACAACGACAGTGACGCTCGAGGATTTCAAGAAGGGCCGCATCACCGACGTCGGGAGCGGGGAGTCCGACTCCGTGCTTGACGACTACTGGAGAGACGCCGAGGGTGAGATGGGCCTGGACGAGCGCGAAGAGAACGACGACAAAGAGGAGAAGAATGCCGGGTAAGTACTACATCACCACGGCCATCGACTACGTCAACAGCCCGCCGCACATAGGGACGGCCTACGAGAAGATCTCCGCGGACGTCTTCGCGCGGTTCCGGAGGCTCCTGGGAGATGACGTCTACTTCCAGATGGGCTCGGACGAGCACAGCCTGAACGTACTCCGCTCGGCCAGGGCGAAGGGCATAGACCCGCTCGCGTACTGCGACGAGATGGAGGCGGTGTTCCGCCGAGTGTGGGAGAAGCTCGAGATCGAGTTCGACCGGTTCATCCGGACGACCGAGCGTGACCACATCGTCGGACTGACGAGGCTCTTCGAAGCCATCAAAGACGACATCTATCAAGGACACTACGAGGGGTACTACTGCGAGTCCTGCGAGGCGTTCTTTCAGGAGAAGGACCTCGAGGGTGGCTGCTGCCCCACGCATGGGACAAAGCCCGCGTGGATCAAGGAGGAGAACTACTTCTTCCGCCTCTCGAGCTACGCCGACCGGCTCCTCGAGCACATTGAAACGCACCCGGAGTTCATCAAGCCGGAGTCTCGACGAAACGAGATCATCCAGCTGATAAGGGGTGGCCTTGAGGATATCAGCGTCACTCGCGCGGGCACCGACTGGGGCGTTCCACTGCCGATGGACAGGTCGCAGGTCATCTACGTCTGGGTGGACGCCCTGACGAACTACGCGACTGGCGCCGGCTACGGGTACGACGACGAGCGTTTCGAGAAGTGGTGGCCGGCCGACGTGCATCTGATCGGGAAGGACATCACGCGTTTTCACTGTGTGATCTGGCCGGCGATGCTGATGAGCGCCGGCGTTCCCCTTCCGAAGACCATCTACGGACACGGTTTCGTCTACTTCAAGGGGCAGAAGCTGTCCAAGAGTCGCGGCATCGTCGTGGACCCGCTCGAAGCGGCCGACATGTTCGGCCCTTCGGCGCTTCGGTACTTTCTCATGCGTGAAGGAACATACGGGCGCGACGTGAACTTCACGTGGGAGCAGTTCCGCTCGAGGTACGATTCGGAACTCGCGAACGATCTTGGCAACCTGGTGTCCAGGGCTACGGCGATGGTGGGGAAGTTCCTTGGAGGATTGGTCGAGCGTGCGGCCGTGGACGCCGCCGTTGCCGGCGACCTTCCGGAGCTTGCGAAGGCGACCCGCGCTGCCGTGGTCGACGCCATGGATGGCTTCGCGCCGCAGTCGGCGCTCGCGTCCATCTGGGAGCTGGTCAGGAGAGCTAACGCATACATAGAGGAAGAGAAGCCCTGGGTTCTGGCGAAGGAGAATCCGGGGCGTGTGGGCAGCGTTCTCTTCACCGCGCTCGAGGCCATACGGCAGGTCGCCGTGCTCGCGTGGCCGGTCATTCCGAGCAAGAGCGAGGAGATCCTGGGGGCGCTCGGACTCACGCTGAGCCCCGGGGATGAGGCGCTCGACGACCTGCTGAGCTGGGGCGCAGGCTGGCCCGAACGAATAGCGATACACAAGCCGGCGGCGGTCTTCCCGAAGTACTCGGACGAAGACCTGTCGCAGACGTTCGGTATCTCGTCGGCAGACGGTGAGTCGACCGACGCGACCAACGGGGGGAGCGACAAGAAGATGTTGTCTTTCGACAGATTCAAGGAGCTGGACCTGAGGCTGGCGCGGATCACCGACGCCGCGAAGGTCGAGGGAGCTACCAAGCTCATCCGTATGACCGTCGATCTTGGTGACGGAGACCGGCGTCAGATGGTCGCGGGAATCGCGGAGGGTTACTCCGCGGAGGAGCTCAAGGGCAAGATTATCGTCGTCGTCGCGAACCTCGAGCCGGCGAAGATACGCGGCATCGAGTCGCAGGCCATGCTGCTCGCGGCCGTCGGGGACGGCGGCATCTCCCTCGTTGGTCCGGACAAAGAGCTGCTTCCGGGAACCAGGGTCAGCTAGTGTCGCCGGGCGAGCGAATCGACGCAGACAGCGAGCGCGTGTCTCCACTTCTGACGGACACCCACGTCCACCTCAATCTCAAGGCGTACCGTAAGGACAGGCGCGACGTCATCGCGCGAGCTCGGGACGCGGGTGTCGGGTTCATGATCAACGTTGGCTTCGACCTCGAGACCAGCCGCGAATCTATCGCACTCGCGGAGGAGCACGAGTTCGTTAGAGCGTCGGTGGGCCTGCACCCTCACGGCGCCTCGGACCTGAACGACAAAACGTTTGAACGGTTGTCGGAACTCGCGTCACACCGGACGGTCGTCGCCGTCGGCGAGACCGGGCTGGACTACTACCGAGACCTCTCGCCGAGAGACGATCAGAGGCGGGCCTTTCGCCGCCAGATCCAACTCGCGCGCGAACTCGGGCTTCCGCTCATCATCCACAACAGGGACGCGCTCGATGACGTTCTGGACATCATCGAAGACGAGGGCGCGGCCGAGGTCGGCGGTGTGATGCACTGTTTCCCCGGCGACGTCGCGTACGCCGCGAGGGTCGTTGAACTGGGCTTCCACGTGGGAATCGGCGGTCCGGTCACGTACTCTGCCGGTGGGCGGCCCGCGCAGGTGGCCGAAGCCGTCCCGCTCAACCGCCTGCTTCTCGAGACCGACGCGCCATGGCTGACTCCGGAGCCCCACCGAGGCGGGCGGAACGAGCCCTCGTTCGTCACGCTGGTCGCGGAGCGCATCGCGGGGATTCGCGGCATGTCGCTCCCGGACCTGACGCGGGCGACGAGCGGCAACAGTACTCGGCTCTTCGGTCTTCCTCCCGTGGCAGAGCCGTCGATAGCGTACGAGATGTGGGGCAACCTCTATCTCAACATCACGAACCAGTGCACGAACAACTGCAGTTTCTGCATCAGGAACGCGACAGACACGCTGTGGGGATACAACCTCAAGCTGAGAACCGAGCCCACGGTCGATGAACTGATGGCGGCGACAGGCGACCCGAGCCGCTACCACGAGGTGGTCTTCTGCGGCTACGGGGAGCCCACCATGAGGCTCGACGTCGTCATGGAGGTAGGGCGCCGTCTCAAGGCGCAGGGAGCGAGCGTACGTCTGGACACCAACGGCCAGGGCAGTCTCGTTTGGAACAGGAACATCGCGCCGGAGCTGGCGGACGCGATAGACGCCGTGTCGGTGAGCCTGAACGCGGCTGACGCGGAGACATACGACCGCGTCTGCGCATCGAGGTTCGGTGGTAACGCCTACGAGCACGTGCTGGCCTTCGTCAGGGAGAGCGTGAAGGCAGGCATGGACGTGAGCGTCAGTGTAGTCGATGTTCCGGAGATCGACATCGAGGCCGCGCGCCGGGTCGCGCGCGACTTGGGTGTTCCGCTGAAGGTGCGCTGATGGGCGCGGTTAGTCCCACGCAGCCGGCCGTGATGCTGGCGAAGTACGGGCTGGCGCCGTCGAAGCAGAGGGGACAGAATTTCCTGTCCGACGCCAACGTGACCAGGAAGGTCGTGTCGGCGGTGGGGCTCTCGCCCACCGATATCGTGGTCGAGATCGGACCCGGCTTCGGGGCGCTGACGTTTGGACTTGCGCAGGCGGCCCGTCATGTGGTTGCAGTGGAGATCGACTTAGGGATAGCACGCGCATTCCGCGACGAGTACGGGGACCGTGAGGACATCACGCTCGTCACGGGCGATATTCTGGACCTAGACTTCGCGGGTACGGCCGAGCGTTACGGCGTCAACGGGCTTGTGGTTGTGGGCAACATCCCCTACAACGTCACGAGTCCTCTCGTCCGCCTGCTGACGGTGGAGCGGGAGCGCGTCTCCAGGTGCCTGTTGATGGTTCAGTCGGAGGTGGGTGATCGGATAGCGTCCGGGCCCGGCGAGCGCGACTACTCCGGCCTGTCCGCGGTCACGCGCTATCACGCGCACGTCCGCCGTCTCTTCACGGTGAAGAGGACCTGCTTCCACCCGAGGCCGAAGGTGGATTCGGGTGTCATCGAGATCGCGTTCGACGGAGACCTGGTACGTCGCAGCGATCCCGGCACGTTCGAGGCCGTCGTGCACGCCGCGTTCGGCAAGCGGCGCAAGATGCTCCGACAGTCGCTACAGGAGCTGATGGCCGAGCGGGGGCTGACCGCCTCCGGTCTGGAGGCGACGGCGGGCATCGCCCTGTCGCGTCGGGGCGAGACGCTTTCCGTGGAGGAGTTCGACGACCTGGCCACCGCCATTGGCAGTGAAGGATCAGACGATGCCGCGTAAGCTCCTGCGAGATCTCCTGCCTCTCACGGTCCTCCTGGCCGTGCTTCTTGCCGTCGCGCCCGCCGTGGCGGACGACGAGGAGGGCGACGGGGAGGAACAGGGGCAGGTCGACGGCGATGAGTCCGAGGAGGAGGCGGACGATGACTCGGCGGAGACTCCCGATAGCACGGCGTTTCAGAACCCGGACGCCAACCAGACCATAGGGGACGGGGAGCTGCCCGAGGGCTACGTTTGGTCCGGAGAGTTTCATCCCAACTACCGCCTCGAGCACAAGCGCGACCAGGATGTCGCGTCGTGGACCCACGGCTTCACGATGAACTACCCGATCAGCCCGACGATCTCATTCAATTCCGGTGCCAACATCAACACTCGATCGAACGACGCATCGAACCGCCTCAGCAGGCAGGAGACCTGGAATGCCGGTCTCGACATGCGCGTCAGCGGCGCCGTTACTAGCGGCCTGAGATTCCGCAGGACGAAGCACCTTGACATCCAGAACGAGGGCAAGCCCAACGAGACCAGAAGCTCGCGCGAGAAGGAGTCGGTCAAACTCTCCACATCGTATCACAAGGTTCACATGGATGGTCTCGACGTGACGCTGGGTGTGACGGCGGGACTTGAGAAGAACAGTTACACCGACGTCAAGAGCAGGGGCGCCACGCAGGGCATCACCGGCAAATTGCTCTACGCGCCCGTAACTGGCCTGAACACGTCGATCTCGTACGGGGGAAGTCATTCTCTTCTCGATTCGGAGCAGGGCGACCTCGCGAGCACCGATGAATCGATAAGCCACGACCTGTCCAGCCACGTGGACTACAAGTGGCAGACGCACAACTTCGTCGTGGATGTGCGGAGGTCCGCCGGGCAGCAGGAATACCCGAAACAGGAACAGACCGAGCTCAAAGAGCGGGAGGGCGAATCCACTTCGATCACGGCCAACCTCCAGCTGCTCGAGAGTCTCTCTGCGAAACTCGCCTTCAACTACTCGCGCAACCAGTTGTACTACAGGATCGAACCGACGAGGGACAGCGACATCACGGCACGCGGGGTCGAGGCCCACATTGCCTACAACGTGGGCGAGACGTCGTTCAGGGCGGATCTTGGATCGGACCGGAAGAGGAACGAGTACTTCGACACGCAGACGGGCCGGAACTACAGCAACACCCTGACGATGACCATGACGCACGTGTTCCGGGAGGGTCTCGACGCGTCACTCCGGGGGAGAATGAACCTCCTGTCGGTTCACTACGACGATTTCGAGAACAACGATCAGGACAGAGACCTCTTCGACAGAGAGGCGACCCTCACGGTGAGCTACAGGGCGAGGAAGGACATCACGACCGGACTGACGGTCAAGGTCAGGGATGACCGGCTCACCTACATCAGGACGTCGCGCACCGGCAACAACAAGACCACGCAGAAGTACGCGGTCGAGCCGTTCATCCGGAAGTCGTTCACGCCGCGCTTCAGCGCGAGTCAGAGGTATCAACTCTCGGCCGACTACACGTTCTACCAGTACGACAACGACGCCAACTTCCTTATCCGAAACATGTCCATCACGACCGGCCTCAGCTGGAAGCCTTTCGACCCGCTCGATCTGGGTCTGGAGCACACCTGGCGCGGACAGGACGAGGGTTCCTACGGCGAGGATGCGTTCGGTGTTGAGGGCTACGGGAGGAACAGCGAACGGGAAGATCATCGGCTGAGCCTAACATTGAACTACAAGATAGCCGACCAGATATCAATTGAAGTGAGGCAAAGTCTGAGCGTCCAAAACAAGTGGCGGGTCAGCGAGGACGGCAAGGCGCCCGTGTGGGACAAGTTCGACGCCAATCTCGTCGGGAGGGCGAGCACGGAGTATTCGCTTCCTGACGGGACGACCTTGAACGTGAGCGTCGCCCGGACCCATCGCGAAGCCACGAGCATCAGCGAGAGGCAGCGTGAAGTATGGAACATCTCGGCCAATCTCAGTCGCGTCTTTTAGGGCGGCCGTCGGGCGGTCCCGGGGCGCGCGGGAGGGCGGCGGCATGGCTGGCCGCCGCCGCGCTCCTATTCGCCGTGCCCGGCTGCATCTTCAGCCCAAGGGCGCCGGACGGGCCACCGGACGAGGGTAACGAGATCCCGTGGGTGACCCCTACGGACACGGACAAGGTGCTCCAGAACCTCTCGGCCGCGCTGGCCGGAGAGGGCATCTCGAACTACATGAACTGCTTCACGGACTCCTTCAGGTTCCACGTGGACCCCCAGGACTCCCTGAACGCCGGGGAGGAGGGGGAGGACCGCTACGCCAACTGGACCGTGGACGATGAGGGCACGTACGTCGCAAGCGTGTTCCAGGAAGCGGACGTCGGCATCAATGTGACCTTCTCCACGGTGATCGAGCCGGACGAGAGCCAGAACGAGACGTACCGCCGGGAGGACTACGAGCTGACCATCGTCTGGCGCCACGGTGACCACCAGCCGGGGGAGCTGGCGGTCTACCGCGGTCAGGCGACGTTCTGGCTGAGGCGCGACGACACGGAACTCTGGAGCATGTTCATGTGGGTCGACCGCAGGGCGGACAACCCCGGCGGAAGCGACACGTGGGGGGTCCTCAGGGGCGATTATCGCGGGTAGGCGCCGTTCGGGCGGTGGAGGTCTGCCGCTGCGACGGGTGGCAGGCACGGTGCTTGCACGTTGTCCCTGGGCTGGGAACTGCGCGCCAGGAGGTCGATTAGGCCCACCGGTGCCCCGGCGGAGGCAGGGCCGGACCCGCAGCCTTCTTGACTCGGGCCCATGTTCTTGATATAATTACTGATTGTGTGAGTGGGGAAGTAAGGGGAGGTGGCATCACATGACGAATTCTTCCATCAGAAGGCTGGCGGTGTTCGTGTTGCTGGCCGTGTTGGCTTTCACCCTGAGTGGTTGCTGGAACCCATTCGCTCCGGACCCCGTTCCACCCAAGCCGGTGGAGCCGGCCGACTACCACCTCCGGCTGACCCCCGAGGACGTCCTCCACAATCTCCGGACGGCGTACGTCTGGAGGAATTCGGGCGAGTATCTCGACTGCCTGTCCGAGGACTTCGAGTTCTACCCGGATGAAGAAGATGTTCAGAATCCTGATCTTGAGATTCCCCCGGTATGGTACAAGCCTAACGAGAAGACCATGCACGACAACATGTTCTCTGACGGCTCGGACGTTGAGAGTATCACGCTCACCCTCACGATCAGCAGCCTCGTCTACGACTACGGCATTCCCGAGGACCCCCTGGACGAC
Source organism: Candidatus Eiseniibacteriota bacterium (assembly GCA_043819135.1). Classification (GTDB taxonomy): domain Bacteria; phylum Joyebacterota; class Joyebacteria; order Joyebacterales; family Joyebacteraceae; genus JALGZG01. The sequence goes on from JBDRFG010000033.1 coordinate 32,993, forward strand.
ACCTGCGTTTGCCAGGTCGAGGTGGACCTTCGTGTGAACCTCGTCGTGGGTGTGACCTACCTGGCGACCGCGCCGTCCGAGTTCGACATGCGCAGGGACGTGGACCAGTGGGGCCCCGACGACGAGCTGCTGTGGGAGATCTACGCCTGGTACGATCTCGGAGACCAGGGACGGGGAGCCGCGTCGCGCGATCCGGAAGTGGAACACGTCTCGTTCAGCGAGCTCAAGAGCCTCTTCCAGTAGCGGTTCTCTTCTTGTAGTAGAACGGCGCAGGGGGCGACCTCACGGTCGCCCCCTGTTTCATGTGCGGTAGTGCCGGCGCGTCGGCGGGTCTAGGGCCGCGCGCTCCACGCTGCCGGCCGTCGGGCCGGCTTGGCGTTTCACCCTACTCCAGATAGCCGAGCGACCGGAGCGCCTCTTTCGTCGCCTCGTCCAGTTTCTCCGAGTCGTCTTCGTGCGGTTCGTCTTCGCGGTCACGCTCGAGTTCCTGGAACCAGGCAGTCAGTCGGACCTCCATGTCATGGCGTGCCCCAGCGTGCGCCTCCGATTCTATCAGGTTGATGAGCTCACCGGGGTCGTGCGCGAGGTCGTACAGCTCGTGTCTTTCGTCGCTGCCCCAGATGAACTTCATGTCTCCTCGCGTGATGCTCCTGATCCTGCGCATGTACGGCTTGAGCAGCGGGCTCTGTCGGAGCTCTTCCTTGCCGTAGCATGACAGGACCTGCGTGGGGTGGTAATACTCGGCGAAGACCTCACGGTCTTCCGGCACCGCCATACCCAAAAGCGAGTAGCCGTGCGACGGGAAGTCGTCGATGTCGACGCCCGCGATCTCCAGCACCGTCGGAAAGACATCGGTCAGCTGCACCGGCACGTCTTTCGTCAAGCCTGCTGGGAAGAGCTCCGGCTGGTGGACGATCAAGGGGATCTTCGTCGTAGTCTCGAAGAGCGTGAACACGTGGTCCATGTGCGCGTGGTCGCCGATGTTCTCCCCGTGGTCGGAGGTGACCATCAGGACCGTGTCGTCCCACAGGTTCCGCGCGACAAGCTCGTCGATCATCTCTCCGACCAGATGGTCGGTGTACAGGAGTTCCGCGTCGTAGAGCTCGTTCAGATGCTGGAGTTCGTCCTGCGAGAACGACCTGCGGCCGGTGTAGTACTCCCTCCAGAAGTTTCTATCGACTCTGATCTCGGGGCGCGTGACGAAGCTGTCGCGGAACTGTCTGGACGAGTTGTAGGGCGAGTGGGGAGCGATGAGATTCACGAAGATGAGGAAAGGTTGCCCCGGCGCCCCGCCGTCCAGGGCCTTCGGGAAGTCGTCCACCGCCCGCCCGCTTCTTCCCCATGAGCCCGTGTGCCAGGATTCGTAGTACTCGGAGAAGCCCTGAGCGTAGCCGCGGTCCGACACCAACATGGGATTCTCCACCACGCCGACCGTTCGGTACCCCCGCTCCGCCAGGACCTCCGCGAAGGTGATGAGGTCCTCGCTCATGTTCCAGTTCTCCTGAGTCACTCCGTGGGAGACCGAGTGCAGTCCCGTGAAGAGCGACGCGTGGCCGGGTGCCGTCCACGAGCTGGTGGAGTACGCGTTCAAGTAGACGGTCGCCGATTCTGCAAGCCGGGTCAGCCTGGGGGATGTCTCGCGCTCGTAGCCGTAGCAGGACAGCCTGTCCTGACGCGCCGTGTCCATCACGATGACAACGATGTTCCAGGGGACGTCGCGCGTCCCCGCCGTTCTGCTCGTCGACGTGATCGTTGCCACGGGCAGGTCTCTGCGACCGGGCACTACGGCGACTGCCAGCGCAAGAACAAGCGCTCCCAGGAAGAGCAAGGTCAGCTTCCGATTCACAGCATGCCTCCATGACGCTGGAGCTCGGTGCGTTGCATCCACTGTTAGCAGTATACGGCGGGGAGAGAGGCTGTCAAGTCGCCCGGAAGGGGAGTCCGCGACGCCTCGCCACGAGTGCTTGACTGTGCACGCGAGGGGCGCGATAGTTACGGACAGTGAGCGACCACGGTACGAGCGACCATCAGGACGCGAACATGTCGGACAGGCACATCGATTCACACCGCACGGCAGGCGTTGCAGCCGACGGCGCGAGCCCAGCGCCCGGTCTCCATGCCCGCGGCTCGCGACGCGAACTGCTCGTTGGGCTTCTCCTCCTTGCCGCGGTCTTCGTGTTCCACTTCGTGCTTGAATCGAAGCTGAGAGCGATGGGGGCGTTCGCGTGTCTCAACACGCTCTTCAGCGCGGACCCAGGTCTGACGCTCGAGGCCATATGCAGCGGCGGTGGAAGCAACCACCTGTCCCATCCGTTGCTCGAGTACCTCTTCAGCATTCCCATCGGGGTCGTCGCGAAGCTGGGTTCGCTCATCAGCTCCGGAGGCCTGGACGAGGTTCTGACGAGGGGCTCGCTCGGACTGCTCGTGGTGCCCGCCGCCGCCGGACTGCAGACGTTCGTCTCGCTCCGAATCCTCAGGACGCTCGGCCTCTCCCTTCGTTCGGCGCTCCTGCTCGCCCTTCTGGGTTCCCTGTCATTCAGCAAGCTGCTGCTGGGCAGCATGCCTGAGTCGTATTGTCTGAGCGCCCTCTGCATCTCGCTCGGATACCTCCTGTTCTTGCGCACGCGCGATCGACGCGGAGTCCGCGTGGAGCTCTCGTGGATCGCGTTGGGGGTGCTGACCGCGGGCATCACGGTCACGAACGTCGCGGCGTTGGCGATCCTCTACTTCGTTCGCGAGAGGCAGCTGGGACGGAACCTCCCGGGCGGAAGCCTCAGGACGGCCGGGATGGCCGTGCTCGTGCTCGTCGTTACACTTGCGTGTGGGCAGGGTCTGGACCGGCTGTTCGATGCACAGCCAGGGCGCACTCCCGACGAGATGGTGTGGATATCGCGGTACCTCGTCGACGACCCGGGAATCCAGCTCGCGACGTTCCCCACGGCCGTGATTAACGGGATAGCCCCTCCCGTCCCGTCCCGCAAACCGAACAACTTCGCGTTGAGGATGGAGAGGTCCACCGCGAAGGACGGCAAGGCCGCGGCCCCGCGCCGTCCCGCGCGCCGCCGCGCGCGCGGCCCCGGGATACGCATGCCAGGCGCCGCGACGGAGAACGATACACTCGGCGGCAAGAAGACAGGTCCCGTCTTCCTCAATAGGGAAGCACGGGCGAAGCCCGACCCCGCTTCCGCGGATGCGGCGCCCGAGGACACGACCGACCCCGCCGCCGCAGGTGCGGCACCTGAGGATACGACCGACCCCGCTCCCGCGGATGCGGCGCCTGAGGACACGGCCGGCCCCGCGCAGCCGGACCGCGTGATTCCATTCAGCATGACACTGCAGCGCACGCACGATCCGAGGTCGGTCCGGAACTTCATAGGCATCGTTCTTCTGGCCACGCTGGCGTGCGTGGCTCTCAGGGACAAACGGCTGGACCCGACGTTCAGATCGCTGGCCCGCGCGTCACTGGCCATTCTCGCGTTCAACTGGATCCTGCACGGGTTCTGGGGGGGCGAGCAGTTCCTGTACTCGCAGCACTGGCACGTATCCCTGCTGGTCCTCATGGGCGCGGCGGTGTCCGTGCTCGAGGCGCGCGGCCGGAACGCCCTGACGCCCCTCGTCATCTGCGTGGTGGGCGTCGCCGTCAGTAACTCGATAGTCCTCACGAAGACAATGCAGGCGCTCCTGGACGGCTAGGCGGCGACCCCCATCGTCGCCGGCGTGTTCCGGCCCAAAGTGCCGCCGTTCTTGACTGCTCTGCCTGAGGCCCATAGAATCCAAAATGGTCTTCCGGCTCTTTTTGTTCCTGGAGGTATTCTCCGATGCCAAGGGGCAGGTCGCGCAAAGCTCGCGACGAAGCGCGATCCAGGACGTTCTCGATGATAAGAGTGTGGTCCGTGACCATCGCGGCCGCGCTCGTCCTGGTTCTCGGCGCGATCGAACTCATCTCGAGCGGGAGGCTGAGTGCCTTCGCGAGACGCGGGAGGGGGCCCGGGGACCTGAGCGGCATCGTCATGGAGCTGGAGCGCGCCATCGACGGAGAGCTCGTGAAGCTCGGCGTATCCGGAGCGACCAGCGAGCGCGAGGACAGGGAGGACGGACGCTACACCTGGACTCACATCGAGAAGAAGGGCAGCATCCCCCACGACGTCGGCATCTACGAATGCAATCTGGCCATCACCCGCGCGGTTCGCAGGGTGGGTGGGCGAATCATCCGCGGGGCCGATCAGGGGCCGGACTACCAGGGCCTGCGGACCCTCGATCTGCGCATCGGGCACGGCGACATCGAGACTCACCGTCTGGTGCTCAAGCAGTCAGCCGGGACGGACGCACGGGAGGACCTCGCCGCGGCGGGCTCGCCTCCGAGGATCGCGATAGTCATCGACGACTTCGGCTACAACGGGTCCGAGACGACCAGGGGCATCATCGACCTGGATTTCCCCATCACCATCTCGATAATACCCAACTGTCCGCACACGACGGACGTCGCGCACGCGGCTCACTCGGCCGGGAAGGAGGTGCTTGTCCACATTCCGATGGAGCCGCGCGGCTACCCGGAGGTCGATCCGGGAGAGGGCGCGCTGATGAGCGACCACACCAGAGAGCAGCTGGTGCGCAGGATCGACGATGCCCTGGACGACGTCCCGCACGCGGTGGGTGCGAACAACCACATGGGCTCGGCCTTCACCTCGCAGCACATTCCAATGAGAGTGCTGATGCACAAACTGCGCGACAAGGGGTTCTTCTTCCTCGACAGCATGACGACACCCGAGTCCGTCGGCATAACGGAGGCCAGGCGCGCCGGGGTGCCCACGACGCGGAACAGGATGTTCATCGACAGCCCCGTGGACGAGTCCGGTCGCATCGACGTCGAGTCGCAGTTCACGGAGCTGGTGGCGGTCGCAAGAAAGCTCGGGGTAGCGGTCGGGATCGGCCACCCTCATCCCGAGACCCTGCGCGTGCTCAGGAAAGCGCTTCCGGAACTCGAGAGCGAGGGCATCGAGCTGGTCTTCGTCTCCGAACTGGTGAAATAGGAGGAGCGGGCATCATGAGATTGTCGGTCAATGTTGATCACGTCGCGACCATCAGGCAGGCGAGGATGGCCGATGAGCCGGATCCCGTGTGGGCCGCTGCTCAGGCGGAGCTGGCGGGGGCGTGCGGGATCACGGTCCACCTGCGCGGCGACAGACGGCACATTCAGGACCGCGATGTCCGCCTTCTCAGGGAGACGGTGGCGGGTGTCCTGAACCTGGAGATGAAGGCCACCGAGGATCTGCTCGCGCTGGCCCTCGAGATACGTCCGGACATGTGCACGCTGGTGCCCGAGGGAGACGGGGAGCTGACGACGCAGGGCGGCCTCGACGTCATCGCCGAGGAATCAGAGCTGCGCGCTGCCATCACGAAGCTCAAGGGCATCGGCATCACGGTCAGCCTGTTCATTGATCCGGACGTCGTGCAGGTGGCGCGCGCGAAGGCCGTGGGAGCCGACATCGTCGAGATCCACACCGGCATCTTTGCCGAGGCCACCGACCCGGATGAGGTCCAGCGTGAGTTCGAGAAGGTGAGAGTCGCCGCCATCGCCGCGAAGGAGATGGGGCTTCATGCACACGGTGGGCACGGTATCACCTACCGGAACGCGCAGGCGATAGCAGGGATCGAGGAGATAGAGGAGGTGAGCATAGGACACAGCATCGTGTCGCGCGCCGTCCTCGTCGGGATGGACCTCGCCGTCAGGGAGATGGCCGCTCTGGTGGATTCTCCGGAGTAGGATCGGCGCGTCAGGCCTTCCTGGCCCATCCTATCAGGAGCCCGTCAGGAAGAGCCCGACCCAGGAGCTTGTCCAGCACCGGATACCACGCATCCGGTATGTGCCTTACCGCGAAGAAGGGACAGAACGAATCCACGACAAGCGTCGCCGGCGGATGGCCCCAGGCCTCCACGGCGGCGTTTCGCATGCGCTCCTCGAGTTCCTTGCTCGTGTACTCGGTCTGGTGGGGGACGCCCGCGCGCGGGCGGAAGAACTGTCTCTGCCAGTTCTTTCGCGGGACAATGAGAAGAACCCAGTCCCGCGAGAACCGGAAGTGCTTCGTCACGATCGCCTGCCGTTCCTCGCCCTCGAAGTGCTCGACGAGTCCGTTCGACCAGACGACGTCGTACTCCCGCCTTAGTTCCGTGTCGTCCATGACGGCGTGGAGGTCCGCCCGCTTCATGAACTCGTATGACTCAGGACAGGGGTCGTGAACATCAGGCGCCGCGCACCTCATGGTCTCGAACAGGCGCTTGCTGTGGAGGCCGCGCCCGGCGCCGAACTCCAGGAGGCTGCGCTCGGGCCCCCAGCCCAACGCGTTCGCGACTTGCTCGAGGATGACCTCGTCGACCGCGCCCCAGTGAAGGTTGCGGACGTCGAGCCAGAAGGATGACCATTCGGTGGACACTGGCACGCTCCGGAGTTCAGAAGCAGGCTTGCTTGACCGTGTTGGCGAGTCTATGGGGGCATCGGGCGGACGGCAAGGCGTTTCTGTTCCGCGGTGAACCGGCGTCCCTGCCGTACGGGGACCCTGCGGGGGGCTATTTCCCGTTGACCGGCCGCGTCTTACGGGTTACCATAAAGTCTTGGTCTACGAAGCAGAACACCTCGCCCGGGCTCAACTACCCGGGCCCGTTTCAGAATACCCGGAGGGGTGAACATGACGTCTAAGATGAGGTGGAAGATCGTACTTGTGTTGGCCATCCTCGCGTTCTCTGTGTGGAAGTCCTCGTACACGTTCCGGTTCCTTTCGCTCACGGACGAGGAGAAGGCCGGGATGGAGACGGAGGAGGTCCAGGCCCTGGAAGACCAGTCGCTGCAGCTGGGACTGGACCTGAAGGGCGGAATGCACCTGGTTCTCGAGGTGGACAAGACAGGGTTGCCGGCGGACGAGGCCCGGGACGCAATGGAGCGGGCCCTCGAGGTCATCGGTAACAGGATCGACCAGTTCGGCGTGGCCGAGCCGTCAATCCAGCGCGAGGGCGAGAACCGGATCATCGTGCAGCTGCCAGGCCTTCAGGACGAGCAGCGTGCGAAGGACCTCATCGGCAGGACGGCGCTTCTCGAGTTCGTGCCCATCGCCCCGGCGGACCAGACCGACCTCGTCATGCGCGCCCTCGACAGGGCGCTGGCAGACACGCTGGTCGCCATGGGCGAGCTTTCGGCCGAGCCGCCCGAGGGGCTTTCCGAGTCCGAGACCGAACGACTCGCGCGCGAGCACCCGTTCTCCGCTCGCGTGACGTTCATGATGGAGCTGCCGTTCGTCCGCACCGACGACGTGGCGTGGGTGGAGGAGCGGTTGGCCCTTGTCGACCTCAGCAAGGTCCTGCCGTCGTATCCCGACAGGCCGGGCGTTCCCAAGTACCGGTTGGCCTGGGGTAATGAGCCCAGGACGGGCCAGGACAACAACGAGTATCTTCCCTTCTACGTGATGGACGCCGAGCCGCTGATCACGGGTTCTTCGGTCTCCGAGGCGAACGTCAGGCCCGGACTGGACCCGGACTATCCGAACTCACCGGGCGTTCAGCTGAGCCTGTCGCGCCAGGGCGGTCGCACCTTCGCCGCGCATACCGGGGCTCACATCGGCGAGTACCTCGCACTGGTGCTGGACGGCGTTGTGCAGAAGGCTCCCATCATCAAGAGTAGGATTCCAGCCGGGACGCCGACATCGATCACCGGTAACTTCTCGGACGAGGAGGCCCGCGACACAATGATCCTCCTCCGCGCCGGCAAGCTCCCCGCGCCCATGACGGTCGTCGAGGAGCGGACGGTGGGTCCGTCGCTGGGGCGCGACTCCATCACGTCGGGTCTTCGTGCGATGCTGATCGGCGGCATCCTCGTCGTCCTCTTCATGCTCATCTATTACAGGGCGGCGGGAGCGGTTGCCGTTTGCGCGCTGGGGGGCAACCTCTTCCTCATAGTCGCGATGATGTCGAGCCTTCCCGTCAGCCCGAAGCCGGCGCTGACACTTCCGGGGCTCGCGGGCATCATCCTGACCATCGGCATGGCCGTTGACGCGAACGTCCTGATCTTCGAGAGGATCCGAGAGGAACTCCGGAACCAGAAGACCATTCGCGCGGCGATCCGCGACGGGTACGAGCGCGCGTTCATAACGATCATGGACGCGAACATAACGACCCTGATCGCGGCCGCGGTTCTCCTTTGGTTCGGAACCGGTCCCGTCAAGGGGTTCGCGGTGACGCTGTCGCTCGGCATCATCGCCAGCATGTTCACCGCTATCGTGGCGACTAGAGTTGTGTTCGATCTTATCACCGTCAAGTGGAACGTCAGGCACCTGAGCATATAGGTGCGGCAAGCGCCTGACGCGCCCGGCGTCGAGCACAACTGACCGGGCAGTGGAGGATAAGGCATGGAGTTTCTCGTAGGAACACACATCAACTTTCTCGGGCACCGCAGGGGCGCCTTCATCCTGTCGATGGCGTTCATCGCAATCGGTCTCGTCTCGCTCGTCATCCAGGGCGGACCGAAGATGGGCATCGACTTCGAAGGCGGCATCCTGCTGCAGGTGCAGTTCGAACGTGCCGTCTCGGCGGAGAGCATCAGGGACGCTATCGCGGAGATGGGGCTCGGCGACTCCGAGATCCAGCACTTCGGTAGTGGCCGGGAGGCCATCATCAGGACGCGGGGCACGGGCGGGGAGGATCTGACGGGGGCAATACTTGAGGCGCTGAACGACGCACATCCTGACAATGAGGCGGACGTGCGCCGTCAGGAGCTGGTCGGCCCCAAGGTAGGCGCCGAGCTCAAGAAAAAGGCCTCGCTGGCGATCTTCTATGCGCTCTTGCTGATCCTCGCGTACATCTCCATTCGGTTCGAGTTCAAGTTCGCGGTCGGGGCGGTCGCGGCTCTCGTGCACGACGTGCTCATCACGCTGGGTCTTTTCTCGCTGACGGGCCGCGAACTCTCGCTGCCGGTGATAGCGGGGTTCCTCACGGTCGTCGGGTACTCGTTGAACGACACCATCGTCATTTATGACCGGATCCGCGAGGACAGGCGCAAGCTCTACGGCAAGAGCTTCGTAGAGATCGTGAACACGAGTCTGAACGAGTCTCTGTCGAGAACCATAGTAACGTCGCTCACGACACTGCTCGTCGTGCTCTGTCTGTTCTTCTTCGGAGGCGAGGTCATCAAGGACTTCGCGTTCGCGCTGATGGTCGGAGTCATTGTCGGAACCTATTCGTCGCTCTACGTGGCCAGCCCTCTTGTCGTCGAGTGGGAGATCCACGCCGAGTCGCGCAGACGGCGGAAGCACTCGAAGTAGAAGGTGCGAGGGGCCCGAGGCGTCGGTCCCGGCGGAGAGTAGTCAGTCGGAGGCTCGTCCCTGTGGCGGGCCTCCGTCTCATTGTCGACTCCGTGGCTCTTCCGCGGCCACGAAGCTGTTGACCAAAGCATCTCCGGGGAATAGTCTGACTCTGTTCCAACGCATGGGTCTCTGTCAGGAGAAGATTATGAATGTCCTGGAAGTGGTGCGCCGGGAGTGCGCGGCCGCCGGACACGCACCGTCGGACAAGTCGGCGGTCCTGCGTGAGGTGGCGGAGCTCGCCGCGGCGAGTCCCGCGCTGGCCGCGCTGAGCGCGGACGAGATTGAGAGGGGCTTGCGAGAACGCGAGGAGATCGGGACGACAGGGTTCGGGAAGGGGATAGCGATTCCGCATTGCAGGCTTGATGGTGCCGCGGAGTTCGTTGTTGGCATCGTGAGCGTTCCGGACGGAGTCGGCTTCGATGCGCTCGACGGAGAGAAGGTCCGGCTTCTCGTCTTCATCATCGGCCCGGCGCAGGAGTCGAGCGACCACATCCGTGTTCTCTCCAATATCTCGAGAGTTCTCTCCAGCAGTGACACCGTGGACGAGATGGTCGCTGCCACAAGTGATGAGGTGCTGTACGAGAGCTTGGTAAGACACCTGAGGGACGAGCCTCGCGCGGCCGAGGGCGACCGGAAGAGCCTGTTCCAGGTCTTCGTGCAGGACGAGGACCTCTTCCGGGAGATACTTGAGATCCTGGGCGCGACGGAGCCGCGTTTCACCGCCGTCCTGGAGGCCGAGAACGCCAACACCTATCTTGCCAAGGTACCGCTGTTCGCGGGTCTATGGAGCGACAGCTCACGCACCTTCAGCCGCGTCATCGTCTCTCTCGTGCGCAAGCGGATGACCAACGAGATCGTGCGCCGGATAGAAAGCGTCACCGGTCCTCTTTCGAAGAGCGACCGCGTTATGGTCGTGGTACAGGACACGTTCTTCAGCGGCGGCTCGCTGACCACCTGACGGTTCGACTCGGGGGCACCTGAATGCAGGAGATTCTGAGGGTCGAGCCGTTTCTTCTTCTCGGGCTGGTGGCCATCGCCGGTTTCTATTTCGGCCGTGGGGCCCAGCGCGCTCGCCTCCCGTCGCTGATAGGCTTCATGATTCTGGGCGTGATCCTCGGCCCGTCTCTGGTGGGCGCATTCGACGAGGGCAACCTCGCCTCCCTGAGCTTCATCACGGAGATGGCGCTCGGATTCGTGGCGTTCAGCATCGGTTCCGAGCTGAACGTGCGAGCGCTCCGCCATCTTGGCAAGGGCATCGTTTCCATCATCCTTGCGGAGTCGTTTGCGGCCTTCATTGTGGTCGCGACAGTCATGTTCCTGCTGACTCGCAGTTGGCCGGTCGCGCTTCTGTTCGGAGCGATCGCCCCAGCGAGTGCCCCCGCCGGAACGGTGGCCGTGATTCAGGAGTGCAAGGCCAAGGGGAAGATGACGACGGCGCTCTACGCGGTCGTCGGTTTCGATGACGGGCTTGCGATCCTCATATTCGGGTTCGCGGCGGCGCTCGCCAAGAGGATCATGCTGGGTGGGGTTCTGGGTATCGGTTCGGAGGAGAGCGTGCTCGTGGCGATGCGCGGGCCCTCTCTCGAGATACTGGGAAGCCTTGTGGTTGGGGCCGCGCTCGGGTTCGTCTACACGATGCTCGTGCGCAAGCTCCAGGCTGGGCGAGACATGCTCATCATGACCTTCGGCACCGTCCTCGTCGCCACGGGGCTATCTCTGCACTTCGGCCTCTCGCTGATACTGACCAGCATGGCGGCCGGCTTCGTACTGACGAACACGCGCCGCGAGGGCTTCGTGAGACGCGTAACCGACCCGCTTCGAGAGGTGATGCCTCTTCTTTTCATTCTGTTCTTCTGTCTTGCCGGTGCTCACCTCCGGCTGTCCGAGCTGCCGAAGCTCGGGCTGATCGGCCTTGTCTACATACTGGGCAGATCGGCGGGATTGATCGGCGGCGCGCGCATAGGCGGAGCGATGGGCCACATCGAGGACAGGATCAAGAAGTGGATCGGACTCGGCATTCTGTCTCAAGCGGGTGTCGCGATCGGCCTGTCGTTGATCGTGAGCAGCGAATTCTCCGAGATGGCTCGGACACCGGAAGTGGCCGCTGCCGTCTTGCGGTACGCGGCCCAGCACCCCGGTGCAAGCAGTCTCATGTACGATCCGCTGGCGGTCGCGGCGGCGATAATCACCGTCATTACCGCAACGAGCGTGATCTTCGAGATCGTTGGGCCGATCCTGACCAAGGTGGCTCTCACGAAGGCCGGAGAGATAGGAGCCGAAGAGAGCACCGGCGGGTCCGGATGACCGCCGGCGCCGATCTGCCGTCCGGGATCGGTCGCTGTGCGAGGGACCCGGTCTCGGACCTCAGACGTTGAGACGGCGGCGCTCCTCGGGGCGCCGCCTCGCGCGTGTGGCCTCGGAGCCCGTAGACGGTTAGAATATGCATTAGCTGGCTGGGAGACTGAACGCAGCGGCCACAACGTGCGTCTATGGAGATACGATGACCGGCGAAGCTGACAAGACTCGCGCGGCCGGCCCTATGGGCGGGTCTTCCGCCATGAGCAGGTTGGTCCGGGCGGTGGTTGTACTTCTGGTAGTCGGCTGTTCCACGAGCGCATCCGCGGACTCCGACGCCGGATTCACGATCGCTCAGCTCAAGTACCGCGGCGGGGGCGACTGGTACGCCAATCCTACGGCACTTCCGAATCTCCTCGCCGGGATCTCGAGCCGCACCGACCTTGAGGTCGCGCGGAGACCGGCCACCGTCGCGCCCGATGACGACGAGCTCTTCCTTTACCCGATGATACACATGACCGGCCACGGCAGGGTCGCGTTCACCGATGAAGAGGCAGACGTGCTGCGCGAGTACTTCGAACGCGGCGGATTCCTCTGGGCCGACGACAACTACGGGATGGACCGCCATTTCCGCGCCCAGCTCGACCGGGTCCTGCCGGGCGCTCCGCTCGTCGAGCTGCCGTTCGATCACGAGATATTTCATTCCTTCTACGAATTCCCGGAGGGGCTTCCGAAGATCCACGAGCACGACGGAGGCCCGCCGCACGGGTACGGCGTCTACCTGGATGGCCGAATGGTCGTCTTCTATAGCTTCAACACGGACATAGGTGACGGACTGGAGGACGGCGAGGTCCACAACGATCCGCCCGAGAAGCGCGAGGCCGCGCTCAGGATGGGCGTCAACATCGCCGTCTACGCACTGTCCCACTGACGGGACGGCGGCTGGCGGAAGCCTCGACCTGGTGGTCGGCGGTCCGCACTCCCCCCCCGGGGGGGGAGTGAACGGGACTGTCGGGAGACGAAGTGAACGCGCACAACGCAGAGCATGGACACAGGGAGCTTGTTCGCCGCATCAGCGCGGCGGGCGACCGATGGAAGAGACAGACGGCGCTGGTCGGACTGCTGTGTCTTGCCTCGGCAATGATCGGCGCGCTGACGCTGCTCGTTGTCCTCGAGGCCAGGATTGGCCTGCCGCCTGACGTCCGCGTCGCGTGGCTCGCTGGAGCCCTGCTGTTACTCCTCGCCGGCGCCTGGTTCTGGGTGGCCCGCCCTCTCGTGCGGTACGTCGATGCCGTGGATCTCGCGGCCAGGGTCGAGGAACGGCTTCCGGAGCTGGGCGAGCGTCTGGAATCGTCGGCGGAACTCTGGGAGAAACGAGGCACGGGGCGTCACGGATACTCCATCGAGCTGATCGACGCGCTGATACTGAGGACTGTCGCCGAGGCGGCCGGGGTGGAGTTCCGCATCGCGCCGCGCCCCGAGCACACACGGCGCGTCGTAAGGGTTTCGGTGGGCGTGATACTGGTCGCGGCGGCGGGGCTGGCCGTGTTGGGGTCGAGCCTTCAGCCGGCGCTCGCGCGGCTCAAGCACCCTCTCCATGTGCCGGACGCGCCCGTCGTGCGGTTCCGCGTGGAGCCCGGCAACGTGACGCTCGTCTCAGGCGACGACCTGAATGTGACGGCCTCGATAGAAGGAACGTTCCGGGGGCTCCCGACGCTCGCGTTCGAATTCGACGGTGAGGCGCCCTCCACGAGGGAGATGACGCCCAGCGAGATCATGGCCGTAAGGGAGACGGGGTTCCCGGTAAAGGCCACGCTGTCGGACATCCGTTCGCGCCTGGTCTACTCCGTGATGGCCGGTGGCCACTCGTCGCAGACGTACACCGTCTCGGTCGTGGAGTACCCGTTCGTCACGAACATTCGTCTCGACTACGAATTCCCCCGATACAGCGCGCTCCTGCCGCGAACGGTCGATGAGAACAGCGGCGACATCACAGCGCTTCGCGGCACGAGCGTCGGCGTGACCGTCACGGCGAGCAAGCCCATCGCCAGCGCGGAGTTGGTCGTGGACGGCGGCGACAGGATTCCGATGTCGAGTCTGTCACCCCGTTCGTTCGCGGCGACCGTCACTGTTCGAACCGATGTCGGCTACTCCATTGAGCTGGAGGACGCCGACGGCCTCGCGAACCCTGACCCCCCGAGGTACTCCATCGTCGCCATCCGCGACGAGCATCCTCTCGTGAAGATCGTCCAGCCCGGCGCCGACGGCGAGGCGCCCAGGGGCATGGTCCTCCCGGTCGTCATGTCTGCCATCGATGACTACGGCATCTCGACCCTGTCGCTTCGCTATTCCCTCGAGGGTTCTTCGGAGGAGGGAATAGTCAGACTGGAAGAACCGGGCGTGGCCGGACCACGTGAGCTCATCCGAGAGACGGCCTGGGATCTCTCCGAGACGGGTCTTCTCCCGGGGCGCTCGCTCGTCTACTACGCGGAGGTCACCGACAACGACCAGGTGATGGGCCCGAAATCCTCGCGCAGCGAAAGCTACATCGTCCGCTTTCCCTCGATGTCGGAGCTCTACAGCGACGTCCAGGGCGAGCACGACGACATCGCGTACGAACTGGGCGAGCTGCTCGAGGAACAGCAGGTGCTCAGAGAGCAGTTCGAGGACATGCAGGAGGAGATCAGAAGCGAACCCGAGATCGATTGGCAGGAAGAGGAGCAGGTAAACGATGCGCTCGAGCGGCAGGAGGAGCTCGCGGATGACGTCGTGCGCATGGCGGACCGGCTGAGCGACCTCACGGATTCCATGAGCGAGACGGACCGCATCACCATCGAGACCATTGAGAAGGTCGACGAGATACGGAGGTTGATGGAAGAGGTCGCTACCGAGGAAATGCGGGAACTCCTCGAGTCCATCCGCGAGGCGATGGAGCGGGTGAGCCCAGAGGATGTCAGCGAGGCGATGGAGAACCTCTCCATCACCCAGGATGACTACCTCAAGCGACTCGAGCAGACGCTCAACCTGCTCAAGCGCGCGAAAGCCGAGCAACAACTTGCGGACATCGCGGACCGCGCGGAGGATCTAGCCGCCCGTGAGGAACGACTGGCTCGCGAGGCAGAGCAGTCCAGCGGCGACTCCCAGTCGGGGGCGCTCGCCGAGGAACAGCAGAAGCTCCAGGACGAGTTGGACAAGCTGAAGGAAGACCTCGCGCGGGCGATCGAAGAGATGAGCAGGGTCGACGCCTCGGCCGCGCGCGAGATGGCGGAGGCCGCCGCGGAGATGGAGGCCTGCAAGATTTCGGAGAAGATGGAGCAGGCGCGATCTAAGCTCGCAGAATCCAAATCGTCCGAGGCGTCCGAGATGTGTCAGTCGGCGGCGAACGACCTCATGGCGCTCTTCACCAGGCTCTCGTCCTGCCAGGGCGGCATGTCCTGCAGTCTCCAGAAGCGCGACCGCGAAGCGACGCTCAGGGCCATCGATGAACTCCTCGGCGTGTCGTCGGAGCAGGAGGAGATAGTGACGGCGGTCGACCGGCGCCGCAGGATCCCTCGGCCCGAACTTGTGGAACTCGTCGCCAAGGAGGCTGACCTCGTCGATGCGATGTCTGCCATAGCGAACCGAATGTTCCAGGTTTCGAAGGACTCCTTTGTTATCGATCCAGGTATCTACCGCTCGTTCGGCGTCGTGCAGATGGCGATGACCAGGGCCGCGTCGCACATCGCCTCCGGGGGGTCGGCGGCCGGTCACAAGGAGGCGCGCGCCGCGCTCGGCAGCGTCAACGCGCTCATCGTCAGTCTCCTGACGTCCAACCGGAGTTCGTCCGGGGCCGCCGGCGGCGCGATGAATCAGTTGATGCAGCGGCTCCAGCAGATGGGCGAAGAGCAGTCGAGGCTCAACGACATGACCGAGGCGCTCCGCCGACAGATGGAGCAGCTCGGCATGAGCGCGGGAATGGAGCGCCAGCTCGCGGAGATGAAGGGCCTGCAGGAGAGTATTCTCGATGAGGCCAGGCGACTGGCCGAGGAGTTCGGAAGCCGCAGGGAGATCCTGGGCAGGCTGGACGACACCGTCGAAGAGATGGAGGGTACGCTCGAGGAGATGGAGAGAAGCGGAGCGTCCCAGGAAACCGTAGATCGACAGAAGAGGATCCTCTCCCGTTTGCTCGACGCGCAGCGGTCGCTCAGGCGTCGGGACCACACACGCGAGCGGACATCCGAGACCGCGGAGAACTACGTCCGAACGGGACCCGACGAGCTGTCGTCCGACGTCGAGAGGGTCACGCAGGAACTCCGTGAGGACCTTCTGCGGGCGATGCAGCGCGGGTATCCGTCCGAGTATCGCGAGTTGATACGCGCTTACTTCCGTGGGCTGACGAACGACGTCGCTGGCGAGGGGGAGGTGGCGCCATGAGGCACGTGGCCACAGGACCGCTTGTTCGCGTGCTCGTGCTGACGCTTGTTGTTGCGGTCGCGTTTCCGACGGCGACGGGCGCGAAGCCCGCCGAGGGCGAAACTCCCGTCGAAGGAAGCATCCAACGGGCAAGACAGGCGGCGGCGGTGGGCGCCGTCGACGAAGCCATAGAGATCTACATGAAGATTCTCGAGGACGATCACGGCAACGAACGTGCGTTCTGGGGACTCGTCGGTCTGTACTCATCGGCCGGGATGGAAGAAGCGCTGATAGCGCTCCTGGAGCGGCGTGTCAGCGAGTACCCTTTCGACACGCAGGCGAAGATGGAGCTGGGCCAGGCCCACGCGAAGACGGGGAATCACGACGTCGCGCACGGGCTCTGGATGGAGGTGCTCGGGCACGAGAGGGCCGACGTCGGTCAGTACTCGGACATCGGTGCGCTGGAGATCAGACACAGAATGTACGAGCAGGCGCTCGAGACGTTCATGACCGGACGGGGAGCTTTCCGCAGCGAGTCGCTCTTCAGTCAGGAACTGACGCAGATCCACACGGCGCTCGGTGACTTCGGCTCGGCGATGGACGAGTGTCTCATAACCGTAGACCACCACGGGGGCGCCGTATCGTGGGCAACCAACCGCATCGAGCTCATGATCGAGGAGGGAGCCGGGCGCGGCGACATCCGCGCGAAGATGGCGGCGGTCGCGGAGGACCGGGAGGCGACGGCTGCGGAACTCGGTCTGGCCGGGAGCGTCTTTCTCGTACTGGATCTGCCCGAGCGCGCGCTTGCGGCGTTCCTGCGGGCCGACGAGATCTCAGGAGGCCAGGGAACGGAACTTCTGGAATACGCTACCATCCTCAGCGACGACGGACGCAAGGACGAGGCGCGTGACGCGTATCTGATGGTGGTGGAGCGCCACCCCGGCACGTCGAGTGGGGCGCAGGCCGGGACAGCGGCAGCGCGCCTCATGGCGGAGGCGGGTGACCCCGCCGGCGCCGTCGCCGAGCTGCGGCAGGTCGCCGACTCGTTCGAGGGTTCGGCCAGAGGGGCGCAGGCGCTTTTCGAGGCGGCGAAGGTGGAGCTGGACGTCCTCGATGATCCCGAGGCGGCACTGGCCACGGTCGCGGAGCTCCGCGGCAGGTTCGGTGAGCGCGCTCGCAGGATGAATGACGAGGTGACGCTTGTCGAAGTGGACGCCTACATGAAACAGGGGCGGCTCGACGAAGCGTACGAGCGGTCCGCGGGCCTGAACCGCGACGATGTGCCGGACGACATCCGTGAGAGCGCCATGTTTACGGGGGGCTTCGTCTCATTCCTGAAGCACGACTACGAGAAGGCGATCGAGGAGTTCCGCGTGATGGTGGAGGCCAACGCGGCGAGCGTGCTCGTCAACGATGCCCTGCGTCTCATGCTCGTCATCGCGAACGCTCAGGAGGCGGGTGACGTCGAACCGGTTGATCTGTTGGCGGACGCGCACGCCGCCAGGCTGGCTGGCGACGCGGAGTCGTCACGGCTTCTTCTTCAGGAACTCGCCGGCAGGAACGACGGTGAGGCCGTGAAGACTGAGGCGCTTCTGCTGTTGGGGGCGGCCGCGACGGTGGCCGGCGACCCCGGGCGGGCCATCGAGTATTACGACAGCGTCACCGCTAGTACGGAAGGAGTAACTGCCCGCGCCGAGGCCATGATGAGAAAGGCCGACATTCTCAGATTGACGCTGGGACGGACGCGCGAGGCCTCGGACCAGTACCTCGCCATTCTCGAGGACCTCCCTGCCAACACGCTTTCGGGTGAGGCCAGGCGGAAGCTGGACAGGCTGAGACGGGGGGAGGGAGTCGAGGAGTGAAACGTCCGATGGCTGCTTCGGTCGCCCTGACGCTTTGTGCCGCCACGCTCCTGCTCGCCAGTGCGGGCGCGCACGGCGCGGCCATGATCCCGATGGACTTGGCCCAGACGGACCACCTCAAGTCGTACGGCGTCGCCTACTGGGCGCTCGAGAGGGGATACCGCGTCGAGTGGTTGCTCAACTACCGGAGCGGGTCTTTCCTCATCCTCGACGGGCTCGCCGACGTGAGATCGGAGTGCCGCTACAGAGGCGTCTCGTGGGAGGAGCCTGACGGAGCCGCGCTTGCTCGGATCTACCAGCAGGTTGAGGAGGAGAACATGGAGGTCGTTCTCCTGGAAAAGGCGCCCGCCATCGCGCTCTACGCACCCGATAACATCCAGCCCTGGGACGACGCCGTGATGCTCGCCCTGGAGTACGCGGAGATCCCCTACACCATCATCTGGGACGCGGATGTGCAGTCCGGTGGTCTGGAAGCGTACGACTGGCTTCATTTGCATCACGAGGACTTCACCGGCCAGTACGGCAAGTTCCACGCTTCCTTCAGGAACGCCGACTGGTACAAGGAACAGAAGGTCTACTACGAGCGTCTCGCCCTCGAGCAGGGCTTCCCGTCGGTAAGTGAACACAAGAAGGCCAGCGCGCTCGAGATCAGGGAATACGCTCGACGAGGTGGGTTCCTCTTCGCCATGTGTTCGGCCACGGACAGTTTTGACATCGCGCTGGCGGCGGCGGGCGTCGATATCGTCGACGTCCCGTTCGACGGCGATCCTCCGGAGCCGGGCTACCAGGCCAGACTCGATTTCTCCAGGTCGCTCGCGTTCACGGACTTCAATCTACTGCCGAGTCCAAACGTATACGAATTTTCCGACATCGACATGACAGAGACGGCCGCCCTTCGACCCGAGGAGATCGACTACTTCACCCTGTTCGGGTTCGCGGCTAAGCACGATCCCGTGCCCGCGATGCTGACTCAGTGCCACGTCAGCGTGGTCAAGGGGTTCATGGGGCAGACGACCAGCTACAGGCGCAGCCTTGTCAAGAACCACGTCACCGTACTGGCGGACTACCCCGGGCAGAACGAAGTGAAGTACATCCACGGCAATTTGGGGCGCGGGACGTTCACCTTCCTCGGAGGACACGACCCGGAGGACTATCGTCACCTGGTCGGCGATCCACCCACGATCCTGTCGCTGCACAAGAGCTCACCAGGATATCGCCTCATTCTTAACAACATCCTCTTCCCGGCCGCGAAGAAGAAGGAGCGGAAGACGTAATCGAGTTCCGCGCCCTCCAAACCTGTTGTCTGAGTCCTTGAGTAACACTCATCCGGTGGTGTATGATGACCTCCGTCGGGCGTGTTGTGCAATGTACAGGAGCCCCACGCGGCACGCGTTCGCCGGAGCGACGCGCTACAGGGGAGGCGGCCATGGACGAGCAGGCGTTGTATGAGCGGGCGAGGAAGAGGGTCGAGGAGATCAAGGGGTTCTACACTCATCTGATGACCTACGTGTTGGTGAACCTGGCGCTCATCGTAATCAACCTGGTCACATCCCCACGGGATATCTGGTTCTTCTGGCCGCTCTTCGGTTGGGGCATCGGCGTTCTGGCACATGCCGGGTCGGTCTTCGGCCCCGGCAGGTTGTGGAGCTCCGCGTGGGAAGAGCGCAAGATCAAGGAGCTCATGGAGAAGGAGCGGGCCGGAGAGTAGCGTAGCTGCCGGTGTCAACCGGTGGAAAGATGGTCATGCCCGTCACGCGCGAGTCCAACATGGCCACCGAGCCTGTAATCGTCCCCACGTTCTTCAATGACAAGGTCGTGGCATACGACCTCGGCGGCTAGGATGAGCCCGCGCGTCTTCCCGATGCAGTGCAAGACCCTGATGACACGGTCGAAGATCCCTTCCATCGACTACGCCATCAACCCGTACCTCGGTTGTGAGCACGGGTGCGTGTACTGCTACGCCACGTTCATGGCACGGTTCAGCGACATCGAGGACGAGTGGGGCACGTTCGTCGGTATCAAGGAGAATGCGCCGGACGTTCTGCGCCGGGAGATTCCCCGCAAGAGGCCCGGCGTCGTCACGTTCGGGACGGTCTGCGACGCCTACCAGCAGGTGGAAGAACGCTGCGGGATCACCAGGGCGTGTCTCGAGGAGTTCGTCGGCGCCGACGGATTCGAGGTCGGCGTGTTGACCAAGTCGGACCTGGTCGTCAGAGACGTGGACGTTCTTGCGAAGCTCCCGGGCGCGAGCGTCGGGTTCAGCATCACGTGCCTCGACCGGGAACTGGCGCTGTCCTTCGAACCGCGCGCGCCATCTCCATCCAGACGTCTGGCCGCGATGCGGGAGCTCTCTCGTGAGGGCGTCTCTGTGTGGGGCTTCTTAGGACCCGTTCTCCCCGGGTTCGCCGACGGTGAGCGTGAGATCAATGAAGTGCTCATGGCGATGACTCAGGCGGGCGCCACGCGCGTGCTCGTCGACGCGATGAACCTTTACCCCAAGGTCCGAGACAAGGTGCACTCGCTAATCGCAACCGCCTTCCCCGACCGTCTTGACGCCTTCCATACTATCTGTCGCGATCACGCGGCCTACCTCTCGGCGCTCTCCGAGAGGGTGGCGGCGGCCGCCGTCGCCGTCGACCTCGAGGTAGACGTGTGCTTCTAGTGGCCTTATCAGCGTGACTGTGGTTCACTGTAAACGCGCGGGCCTGACGCGGCCCGCGCGATTTCCGAAAGCGGGCGAATACCAGGCGCCCCTCCGCGTATCTATTCGTGGATGGCGCCGTCCCGGGGGAGCTTCGATGGTGCGTGATGTTGGGCAAGCCTTGCAGGCTGGGCACGAGCGGAGCGATGCCGAGCTTGCCTCGACGGCCAAGCGCGGGAACATCGATGCATTCGGCGAGTTGGTCGAGCGCTACAAGGAGAGGGCGTACATGATTGCCCTCGGGTTCGTCGGGAACCCCGACGACGCGATGGATCTCTCGCAGGAGGCCTTCGTAAAGGCATTCAAGGCCATGCGTACGTTCAAAGACGGAGCGGATTTCTATCCCTGGTTCTACGCCGTCCTCAGGAATACCTGTTTCAATTTCCTTCGAAGGAGGAAGACCAGAAGAGAGAGTTCGCTGGATGCGGCACAGGAGTACGGGTTCGACGTTGTAGACGGCGCGCCGGACCCGTCGGTGACCCTCGAACGCAAGGAGATGAGGGCGCTCGTGCGTGCCGAGATCGACAAGCTGGCGCCGGTCCACAGGGAGATCCTTCTACTCAGGCACTACGAGCTCCTCTCCTACAAAGAAATGGCGAGGGTGCTCGGGTGTCCGATCGGAACCGTGATGTCGAGGCTGTACGCGGCGAGACAAGCGCTCAAGGTCGGACTGACGTGCTACGTGACCGAGGGCGGGGATTCGACATCGGGTGGCGGCGCGGGTGGCGGGCGGGGAGGACGATGATGGCGTGCGTACGATTCAAAGAACTGATGATGGCCAGTCTCGACGGTGAGATCTGCGGATCGGACCGCGAGGAGCTCGAGTCGCATCTGGCCGAGTGCGCCGACTGCAGACGCGAATTCGAAGAGCACACGAAGCTGACCCGGCTTGTCGGAGAGATCGAACTGCCGGAACCGTCTCGGGAGGACATGATGAAGTATTGGCCGAGTGTCTATGCAAAGATAGAACGCGGCGCCGGATGGGGCCTCGTCATTATCGGGGCGCTGATCTGGGCCGCCTATGGTGTCTACCTCTTCATTACGGACCCGACCACAGGCAGCCTGACGAAGTTCCTGATCGCGCTGCCCGTCGTCGGCGTGCTGATGCTGCTCATCAGCGTTATCCGTGAAAGAGCCAACGTGGGCAGGTCCGAAAGATACAAGGAGGTCGAGCGATGATCGTCGTGACCATCGACAGCATTCCAGGGAAGCGCGTGGTGAGGACGCTCGGCCTGGTCAAGGGGAACACCATCCGGGCGCGCCACGTGGGCAAGGATATTCTGGCGGGTCTCAAGGGGCTCGTGGGCGGGGAGATTTCCGAGTACACGAAGATGGTCGCCGAGTCGCGCGAGCAGTGTCTTGACCGCCTGACTGAAGAGGCCGAGTCGCTCGGCGCGAACGCCGTGGTCGGCCTGAGATTCACCACGGCGAGCATGATGCAGGGCGCGGCGGAGCTCCTGGCTTACGGAACGGCCGTGCTCGTGGAAGAGGATTAGGGGCGATTCGCGCGACCCGAGGAATGAGCTTGACCCAGCTACTCGAACGAGCGTAGCATCGTGCATGTAGGGCGGTCCGGACGGTTCAGGCGCGGGAGTCATCACTGCTTGAGCGGGGCGCAGTCTCCTCTGCGGGGGCAGTGTCCCGCGTTCTTGTTCCGGGTCGGACGGGGTGTGAAGCGCGGGTCGAGACGGAGGGCCGAGCCATGAAGGAGTGCGCGTATCTGCTGGCGGTCGCCATGATACTGACGGGGTGTGAGGGAACGGACCTCGTCGGGATCGATTCGGCCGACCCGGGACGGCCGTCGCTGCGCCCCCAAGAAGCCACAATGATTCCGATGTGCTCTTCCCTGTACAGAATCGGTGGGACGCACGACCCCGACAGCCCGGACTACAATCCCAGCGTGGCAGACACGGCGCTCATGCACGTCCCGCACACGTTCGCCTGGAGCGGGCGGGACCCCGACGGCCTCTGTGACCCCCTCCTGTTCCGCCATCGCTTGGACGGGGACGCGTTCTCGGAATGGGCGCCCGACACAACGAGCACGATCGACGGCCTGGCGGACGGTGGCCACGACCTCGTCGTGCAGCCCGGATGTCCGGGTGCTCCCGGGATCGAGGACCAGTTCGGCTTCGTCGTCAACTTCGACCCTGACAGCGAAATAGTCGAGCCGCCGGAAGAAAGTGGAACGCCGACGATTCGCGATGGAGACACGTTGTGGGTCAGAGTAGTCGCGTGGGACAGAGAGGAACTCGAGGGCGTCGGCGGCGGGATCGCGCAGGTCGTGGTAGAGATGGGCGAAGACGTGCTGACGTTCGTCCCTCCTGATGCCGCGGAGTGGTGGTGGAGTTCGAACGCCGACCCGGCGAGCGGCCACTATATCGAGAGCCGGAATTCGCCACAGGGCGGCAACGCCCTCCATCTGATCCGCGTCAACGCTCTTGATGTGGATGGCCGGTGGGAGGAGAACGGGGAGTCGTACATGTTCTGGTACAACTTCCCGCCCACGGTCATTATCACATTCCCATCCGAGAGCGATACGCCCGGGAGCGACTTCACGGTCTTGTTGGAAGGGAGCGACCCGGATGGGGAGGTCGCGTTGTTCCAGTACGTGCTCGACCCGGCGTACAACACCTACGAAACAACTGAGTCCAGCGAAATCTCCTTCGAGGACGTTGCGCCCGGCCCGCACGAGTTCCGCGTCCGGGCACAGGACGCGTCCGGATGCTGGTCGACCACGTGGTCGATTGTCAGTTTCACGTCGAATGACAGATGAGCGTGAAGCGCCTCAGTGGTCGCAGACGTTCTGTCCAGTCTTGAGCGTACCGTCGAGATAGGACTGCGCGACCTCCTTCGGGTCGGAGCTTGGTGCGCCGACCACGACCTCGATGCCGGCCTGACAGAACAGCTCCTGCGCCCTGCCGCCCATTCCTCCTGCTATCACTACGTGCACGCCGCGCTCGCTGAGCCACGCGGGAAGAAGGCCAGGCTGGTGCGGCGGCGCCTCCAGGGCGGCCACCACTTCGGCTTCGTTCTCTCCGGACGACTCCTTCGGCGAGAAGATGACGAACTCCTCGCAGTGTCCGAAGTGCGCGGAGAGTTTCCCGCCGGTGACCGGGATTGCGATTCGCTGTCTCTCGTCGGCCGGCGAGTCTGCCGCGCCCGCGTTCGAGGGTTCGCCCGCCGGGCTGCTGCTGGTCTTCATGTCCATTATGTCCTCCTGATCAGTTTCGGTCTCAATGCGGTTAAGGACCGCGGACGCCGCCTTGGAGAAGGCCTTAGCGCCGGGGCTTCCGCCGGCAAGGAACGGGCCGAGCGCTCCCGCGTCGCACGCCGTGACGAACTCCGGATCTATCGGTATGCTGCCCAGGAATGGCACGCCGAGCTCCTCGGCCATCGTGGCTCCGCCTCCTGCGCCGAAGACATCGACCCTCGTTCCGCAATCTGGGCACACGAATCCGCTCATGTTCTCTATGACGCCCAGTATTGGCAGCTCGAGCTGTCTGGAAAATCCTATCGACCGCCGGACGTCGTTCGTCGACACCGCCTGCGGCGTCGTCACAATGAGGGCGCCGTCCGCTCCCTTAATGAGCTGCGCGACGGAGAGAGGTTCGTCTCCGGTTCCAGGGGGGCTGTCGACGATGAGGTAGTCGAGATCTCCCCACTCGACGTCGCGCAGGAACTGCTTGATGACGCCGTATTTCAGCGGCCCCCTCCATATGACCGCGTCGTCGCGCCCCTGCAGAAGCAGTCCCATGGACATCACGCTGACGCCTGTCGTCGAGACGACCGGCTGGATGGACCCCTCGGTTCCGATCACGCGCTCCCCCTCCACCCCCAGCAGGCGCGGAATGCTCGGGCCGTGTATGTCGATGTCGAGCACGGCCACGCTCTTGCCCAGGCCGGCCAGATGAACGGCGAGGGCCGCCGCGACGGAACTCTTGCCGACGCCACCCTTCCCGGACAGGACGAGGATCTTGTGTTTGATGCGTGAGAGCCTGCGGGTCAGCTCCTTGTCCTCGGCAGGTTGATGCTTCTCCGTTTCCGAGCTATCGACCTTCGCGCCGGGTGTCGCCTTGATCTCGTTCCTGTTCTCACTTCCTCCCATGCGGTCCTCCCGTTTGGGCGTGAGCCCGCTTTCGTCGGCGAGATATCGACCCGCGCTCTTGCGCGTCAGAGGCCGAGCGTTTTGCTGACGGTGCTCCATAGCTGCGTGATCGCGGTTGCGGCGAGGCCCTCGGAGTGCTCGACTACCGAGAGACCGTTTACCTGCGCCTCCGTGACCTCGTCGTCGTAAGGAATGCGTCCGGCCATCGGAATGTCTGAGTCCGCGCACCACTTTTCGATGCTCGCGGTAGCGTCAGGATTAATATCGTGTTTGTTGATGGACACGGTAACAGGGACACCCAGCTTCTTCGCAACGCCGGCGACCCGTTTCAAGTCGTGCAGCCCGGACACCGTGGGTTCTGTGACCAGAAGTGCCAGGTCCGCGCCCGTGAGAGACGCTATGACGGGACAGCCTATGCCGGGAGAGCCGTCTATCAGCGACAGCGAGAAGTCCCGTTCTCTGGCCAGCGAGGCTGCCTTTGATCTCACTATGGTGACGAGCTTCCCCGAACTCTCCTGGCCTATGCCAAGGCGGGCGTGAACCAGTGGGCCCAACCGGGATTCCGAGACGGCCCATTCGCCGGTCATCGCGTCCTCCAGACGTATGGCGTCGGAGGGGCACGCGATGACACATGCGCCACATCCCTCACACGTCAGCGGGTCCACGGCATGGATCGTCCTTGCTGGGGCATCAGCGGGGTCCTTCAGGACGATCGCTTCGAACCGGCAGACCTCGGCGCACCTCCTGCACTGCATACACTTGTCTATATCGATGGCGGCCACCTTGCTGCCGTGGAAGACCTTCCACCTTGTCATCCTCGGGCTCAGAACGAGGTGAAGGTCGGCCGCATCGACGTCGCAGTCGGCGACGACCTTGTCTTCGCAGAGCGCGGCGAAGGACGCGACGATGCTGGTCTTGCCCGTGCCACCCTTCCCGCTCAGCACCACCAGTTCTTTCATGTGTTGGAAGGCTCCCTGGTCCATCCGATCACTTTGTCGACAAGGACGAGCATTGTCTCCCGAAATCCTGGGACGACCTTCGTAGGAAGGGTCCCGGTCGAGTAGGCCACGGCGACCGCGCGGCTGTTGGGGATCTCGAGCAGAACTTCCAGGTCCTCCCTCCGGCAGTAGTCCAGTGTGTCGGAGGTCCCTATGTCACATCGGTTGACGACGACACCGGCCGGAACGCCCAGTGCCCTCGCCGTGGCGACGGCGAGCTTCAGGTCGTTGAGTCCGAACGGAGTGGGCTCCGTAACGAGAAGGACCCTGTCCGTGCCGCGCATGGTCTCGACGGCGGAGCAGGCCGTCCCCGGGGGGGCGTCGAGAATCGAGATCCCATCCTCCGGCACCGCCGCCTTGAGCGCGCGGACAATGGGAGTCACTGACTCTTCACCGACGGTCATCTCTCCCCCGATGAAGGAGAGGTCGCCGACGTGGCCCTCGCGGATGATCCCCCTCTTCTGCGGTACCTCGATGATCGCGTCTACGGGACAAACGAGAGAGCACGCGCCGCAAGCGTGACACAACTGGGGAAACGTGGTCACCGAGTTGTTCAGGCATGCGAGCGCATGGAACTGACAGGTCCTGCAGCATTCACCACAGCCCGTGCACTTCTCCTCGTCGATGGCGACCACGCGCACCTCAACGTCCCGGGTGCGCCCAATCTTCGGCTGGAGGATCAGATGACCGTTCGGCTCCTCGGCATCGCAGTCGATGTAGGTGACCTCCTCGCCTGCCTCAGCGAGGAGAGACGCCAGGCACGTAGCAACGGTCGTCTTGCCGGTACCGCCCTTGCCGCTGGCGATGGCTAGCTTCATACCGCTTGAGTTCTCCTTGGATTGCCGGGGAGGCTCCCGCATGGGGCCTCCCCGGTTCTTCTTCCTACTCGTCCTTGTCCGAACCAAGCTCGGTCAGACGCGACCTGGTCGCCTCAAGCGCTGCCGTGAGATACTCGGCCTCCGCCCTGAGGGCGGCCGCCTCGTCTCCGGGCGTGAGAGCAACTGGCGGCGCGTAGCCGGCGGGTGGTGCGTAGCCGGCAGGCGGCCCGTAGGCCTGCGGGTAGGCCGCTCGGCCCCACCCGGGAACGCCCGTGGCATAGTAGCGGTGTCGGAAGCCTCGAGCGCCGCCGTATCCGCCACCGCCCTGTCCACCAGCTCGTCTGCCGGGACCGTATTCGGATGTCGCGTAGCCGGGAGTCGCATAGCCCGCGCAGTATCCGAGTCCTCTTCCTGTCATCGGTCCAGCGCCCATCGGTCCGCTTCTGTTTCCGCGTGGCATTTCAACCTTCCTTCTCCAGGCGTTCGCTCGCCCGGTTCCTGCCGGCAGCCGCGATGCGGCCGGCGGCGACTAGTGCTCTTCCTTCTTGAACGCTTCGACGGCCTCCGCGACCGTGCCGCCGGTTCTCTCGACGATCCTAATGCCCGCTTGGGTGAGAACTCTCTCGGCGTTGGGCCCGCAGTGTCCCGTTATGACGGCCTTCACTCCGGAGTCGACGATCTTCTGTCCTGACGCGATTCCTGCGCCTGACGAAGCGTTGACTCCTACCGAGTTGTCCACTGCCCCGTGCTCGCCCGTCTCCGTGTCGACGATGACGAACCACCCCGCTCGTCCGAACCGCGGATCGAGTTCGCTCGTGAGCTCTCCACCCTGTGCTGTTACTGCGATCTTCATCCGTTCCTCCCCTGGGCGCCACCGCGCCCTCTGTGAGTTCTTCCGCGACCGCTACCTCGCCCGAGCCCTCCACAGCAGCCCGGCATCCTGTAGCGCGGTCTGTCGAGCCTGCCGGCGCTCAAGGCCTGGAGAATCTCCTCTACCTCGCCCGCGATCCACGGCTTGAGAGGCACGCCTGCGGCCGCGAGCATCTCGGCAAGAGGGCTGGACACCGCCCCGCAGACGAGCAGGTCCAGCTGCAGGCCTGCTATCCGGGCTGCCCGGAGGGGTAGACGCTGTGACTCCAGCGCCATCTCCTCGTGCAGCGCGCCCGCGGCAGCCCCGGTGTCCACGACGACGATGTGCTCAGCGGTGTCGAGGACGGGTGATACCCTGCCGTTCCATATGGGAATTCCGACTCTCATGGCTCCCTGTCAAAGCATCGAGCGTGCCAGAGAGGACCCGGTGGCGGGCGATTGTACAAGTGTCTATTGTGTAGGTAGTTAGGCACGGATGAATCCGCGCACGGTCGGACGGTGGCACCGGCGGCGGATGCGCGCGTGCAACTTTCGATTGCCCTGTAGTGCAGAACTGCAACCATGTCTTGACGCTGATTCTGCGGCCGTGATGGAGGGTCTTAAGAGACAGAGCGTCTTGGGGGCGCGAGGATCTCGAGGCGCTTCATTTTCCGCCACAGAGTAGTCTTGTGAATCCCCAGCTCGCGCGCGGTGGCGGCGCGGTGCCACCGGTTGCGCTCGAGCACGGACAGTAGGAACGCGCGCTCGGCCTCAGAGAGAGACGTCGGAGTGTCACCTGTGGGTGGAGGAATGGGAAGGAGGTGGGCAGGGAGATGCCGTTTCCGAATGGTGCCGGAACGGCACATGACGAACGCGTGCTCGATAATATTTTCGAGCTCACGAATGTTGCCGGGATAGTCGTGCATCATCAGAAGTTCTAGAACGTCGGGGGAGACCCCGGAGATCTCCTTCCGCTTGAGCCGGTTGTAACTCTCGATGAAATGGTCGACGAGGAGCGGGACGTCCTCGCGGCGGTCGCGGAGAGGCGGGAGATTCACGGCGATGACGTTGATGCGGTAGTAAAGATCGCCGCGGAATTCCCCGGTGGCGACCATGGCGTCGAGGTCGCGGTTGGTCGCCGCGACTACGCGGACGTCGGCCTTCTCCGTCCTGGTAGCCCCCAGGGGCTCGTAGGTGCCATCCTGAAGAACCCTGAGAAGGCGCGCCTGGAGCGCGGGGGAGACGTCGCCGATCTCGTCGAGGAATATCGTTCCCCCGTGTGCGAGCGCGAAGCGGCCCACTCTGTCCTTCCTGGCGTCAGTGAAGGAGCCGGCCTTGTGACCGAAGAGTTCCGATTCGAGAAGCGTGTCAGGGATGGCGGCGCAGTTGACGATAACGAGCGGACGTTCGGCGCGAGGGCTCATGTTGTGGATGGCTCGCGCGACCAGCTCCTTGCCCGTTCCACTCTCCCCCAGGATCAGGACAGTGCTCTCGCTCTCGGCGATGTCGGGGAGGATCTCGAAGATGCGGAGTACGTCCGTGTTCTTGCTGACCATGTCCTCGAACATGTAGCGTCCGGCCAGCTCGCGTCGGAGCTCTTCCTCGACGCTGAGGTCCCTGAACGTCTCCACGCCTCCGATGGTCTGGCCGTTGTCATCCTTGAGGAGGGCCGTGGAGATGGTGACGGGAATGCGCGTTCCATCAGAGCGAACGATGTAGATGGCGCGGTTGATGAGGGGCCTGCCCGTCTTCATGGTCTCTCTCAAGGCGCAGGCGGACTCGCAGATGCTGGCGCGAAATACGTCGGAGCACTGGCGTCCCATCGCCTCCTCGCGAGAAATGCCCGTTATCTCCTCGGCGGCGCGGTTGAAAGAGCAGATCCTCCAGTCGGCGTCGATTGCGAAGACCCCGTCCGCGATGCTGTCGAGGATCACGTTCTTGTAGCGTCCGCTCTCGAGTAGCTTCCCGAGGTCGCACGGGTTCTGTCCCGGGGGATGTGACATGCTGGCTCCTGCGCGTACGGGCGAGAGTGACGACGGTTGCAGAAGTGCAACTCACCTTCAGACTACCCCAGTCGTGAGGCAAGGTCAAGGCGGCGATGGGGCGGGTGCTTGACTTCGGGCAGGTGAGCGTCTATGAGTCGTTGCTGGAGTGCGCGGCGGTTCGGATCGCCGCGCGCGAAGATATGAATCCCGCGTGCCCTAACGGGCGGGTGCGCGTCACCGGTCGAGGAGCACTACAGCATGCCTGAACGCCAGTACTTCCAGATGACGGTCCAGGAGGCCCTGGACTCCCTCGGCACTACGCCCAAGGGCCTTCCACGGCAGGAGGCCGAGAAGCGGGCGAAGGAGTTCGGCCCCAATGAACTCACGGCCGAACTCAAGATGCCGAAGTGGTTGCTCTTCCTGTCGCAGTTCAAGGATCTTCTGGTCCTGATCCTGATCATTGCTGCCGTCATCTCCTTCACGATCGGCAGCGTGCGCGACGGCGCCGTCATGATCGCCATCGTGGTGGTCAACGCCATCATCGGTTTCGTGCAGGAGTACAAGGCCGAGCGGATAGTAGACAGCCTCAAGAGGCTCATCAGCTCACCGGCCAAGGTGATGGTGGACGGCGAGCTGTCTGAAGTTTCCCAGGAGAAGCTCGTCCCTGGAGACATCGTCCACGTGGAGGCCGGAGACCGCATCCCCGCGGACTTGAGGATCATAGAATCGTTCGACCTCAGGACCAATGACTTCTCGCTGACGGGCGAGTCCACCCCGCAGGGCAAGAGCACGACCGCCATCGAGGAGGCCGCGGTCATCGGTGACAGGGACAACATGGCGCACGTGGGAACCACGGTGGCGGCCGGGACCGCGACGGGCGTTGTGGTCGCGACCGGCATGAACACCGAGATGGGCAAGATCGCGAACATGACCCAGGAGACCGCGGAGACGCAGTCTCCCCTGGAGAAGGAGCTGGGCGCTCTCGCGCGCTGGCTCACGACCATTGTCGCCGTAATAGGCACCGTGCTGTTCGTGGTCGCTATGTGGCAGGGGTTCGGGCTTCTCACCAGCATGATCTACGCGCTCGGCATTGCCGTCGCTCTCGTGCCGCAGGCGCTGCCCGCTCAGGTGACGATAGCCATGTCCGCGACGAGCAAACGGCTCGCGGAGCAGCGGGCGGTGGTGAAGAGCCTGCCCGCCGTCGAGACGCTGGGATCGACCAGCGTCATCTGCACCGACAAGACCGGCACGCTCACCAAGAACGAGATGACAGTCACCAGGGTGTGGTTCAACGGCAAGAAGTTCTCGATGACGGGCGTAGGATACGAGCCGACGGGCGAGATCCTGGGAGAGGACGGAAAGGCGCTCACGCAGGAGCAGGTCGGCGAGATAGAGATAATGATGGACGCGGCGACCATGGCGTCCAACGCGGAGATACATCAACCGGACGAAGAGCACGACGGCTGGTACCCGGTGGGCGACCCTACGGAAGCGGCGTTAGTGGCGATGTCCACCAAGCTAGGGACGCGCTCGCCGACCGAAGATGAGGAGAACCCCGAGCTGCAGGAGTTTCCGTTCGACTCGGAGCGCAAGCGCATGAGCTCGGTCCGCGTGTTCGGCGAGCACAAGCAGCTGGCGATGAAGGGCGCCACCGACGGCGTGCTCGCGATCAGCAAGTCGATCTATCGCGACGGCAAGGCTGTCCCCATCACCGACGAGGACCGCGCCAGGATATCCGAGGTGGCGGACGAGTACGCGAAGAACGCCCTCAGGGTCCTTGCGATAGCATTCCGTCCCCTCGGCACGGACGACCGCGACTACACGATGGAAGAGGTCGAGCGGGACGTGACGTTCCTTGGGCTCGCGGGCATGATCGATCCCCCAAAGGAAGGCGTCAAGGAAGCGATCGCGGAGTGTCACGCCGCGAAGATACGTACGTTCATCATGACGGGCGACCACGCGATCACGGCTCAGGCGGTCGGCAGAGAGATCGGTCTGGCACAAGATGGCGAAGTTCCCCTGGTGATCACGGGCCAGGAACTCCACTCGATGAGCGATTCCAGGCTGACGACGCTGATGGAAGAGAGCGAAGCGATGATCTTCTCTCGCGTCGACCCTGAGGACAAGCTCCGCATCGTAAGGTTGCTCGAGAACGCGGGCGAGGTCGTCGCGGTTACAGGCGACGGGGTCAATGACGCTCCCGCCCTCAAACGCGCCGACATCGGCGTGGCCATGGGCAAGATCGGCACGGACGTGGCCAAGGAGGCGTCGGAGCTGGTGCTTCTTGACGACAGCTTTCCGACGCTTGTCGAAGCCGTGCGCGAGGGGAGGACCATCTACGACAACCTCAAGAAGACGGTTCTCGCTTCCATGACCACCAATGCGGCGGAACTGGTCGTGGTGCTCCTGGGCCTCGCCGCCGTGTCGCTCAACAACTGGGCCATCCCGATACTGGCGATCCAGATACTCGCC
>JBDRFG010000034.1:0-60677 GCA_043819135.1 Candidatus Eiseniibacteriota bacterium
AGCGCTCTCTGGCAATCGTCGAAGCGGCTCTCGGGCCGGACCATCCTACCGTCGCCACCAGTCTGAACAACCTGGCGCAGCTCTACGATGCCCAGGGCCGCTACGCTGAGGCCGAGCGTCTGTACGAGCGCTCTCTGGCAATCGTCGAAGCGGCTCTCGGGCCGGACCATCCTACCGTCGCCACACGTCTGAACAACCTGGCGCAGCTCTACGATGCCCAGGGCCGCTACGCTGAGGCCGAGCGTTTGTACGAGTGCTCTCTGGCAATCGTCGAAGCGGCTCTCGGGCCGGACCATCCTGCCGTCGCCACCAGTCTGAACAACCTGGCGCAGCTCTACGATGGCCAAGGCCGCTACGCCGAGGCCGAACCTCTGTACGAGCGCTCTCTGGCAATCGTCGAAGCGGCTCTCGGGCCGGACCATCCTACCGTCGCCGCGAGCCTAACCAACCGGGCTGTCCACTACTATGCCCAGGGGCGTTGGGCCGAGGCCGAGCCTCTGTTTGAGCGGGCGCTGGCGATCAGGGAAGCGGCTCTAGGGCGGGACCATCCGGGCTTCGGAAGGTCCTTGTGGGGACTTGCAGTCTTGCGTCGTTCCCAGGGGGAGCATGATGAGGCAGAGAAGCTCTTCGCGCGGGCACTGGTGGTCCTCGAGAGAGCGCTAGGTGAGTCTCATCCCGATGTGGTGGAACTCGTTGCGCAGTGGGAGGAATACAAGCAGCAATTGGGGCAGTGAGGTTGCGGTGAGGGATGGAGCGGACCTCGGTAGGGGGCGCGTGGGCCGCGCCACCCTTGACGCTCGCGAGTGGTACGAGGTCCGTTGGCGGATACTCGAATCGAGGAGCAAAGAGAGGAGGGACGTGGTGCTACGACACGGTACAAGGACAGCCGGAGTTGTTCTGTTCGTGTGCTGGCATTGCTCGTGGTGTCGTGCATGGAGCTAGAGACGTCGGAGCCTCGAGGTGCAACTGGCACGCGGTCGGGGAGTAGCACCGGTGCGGCAGGAGCGACGGTCGCCGACATACGGATAGAGGGGCTTCGCACACGAACAGAAACCGCGTACATCTTCATCACTGGTCGCCTGATAAACGACTCCGACTACCCGACGGGTGTTCAGGTCAAGACTATCTCCTATGATTCTCAGGGGGAGGTTCTGACCGTGAGCGACTCGTGGCCCGCGAGCATCTCGAACATTCCAGCACACTCAGACTATCCCTTCGAGACGATGCTTGATCATCTCCCCGGGCACAGTCGCATAGAGATGCGCGTGATAGATGTGAGGCAATGGGACTGACCGCAACGTAGGAGCGGACGCATCCGTCCCACTGACGTATGCACCCGACGAGCTTGGCTGTCACGCCGGCTGCATACGCACCCGAGCGACGCATCGTTCCATACTCGGCGTAGACTTGCAGAGGAATCGCGGCGCGAGGCACGACGCCAAATCTGGCTGTGCGTTCTAGTCGTTGACCCCCTCCAGGAGACCCGAAATCTCGCCGAAGAGCGCCCTCATCACTTCGTCAGGTGCCAGCAACAGAGTTCTAAATGAGTCTCCTCGGCCCCGCCAGCGTCACACGAGGCCGCCCCTGTTTCGAGGGGCGGCCTTCTGTCGTCTTGAGATGGGTGGCTACACCGCCGGATGGCAGATGGTCCCTCTAGGACAGACGGACTGCGGAGGTTCATCAGTGCGCATCGCCCGAGCCTCTCGCCCCGGGACGGACCCAGAAACGAGCCCCCGGGATTGCTCCCGGGGGCTCAACTCTGGTGGCGGGGGCCTGCTACGTAGCCATTCAGGACGTCGGCGCGCTGCGCATCACGGCGCCGGACCATGCCTACATCGGGGGCCTCCGCCGCACGGCCTGGCCCCGTTGCGGCTAGGCGAACCGCTGGCAACAACTGACATGCGCCCAATGAGCGCCTTGCTGTCCTTACCTGCTGACTGGCTCGACCGCAGTAGCTATAATGTCAGTAGGTTCTTCAGGGCTGGTAGGGATGTGCGCGTCCTGTGTGAGTCGCGCAGTCCCGCGTGCTGGCGTTCCCCTTGCGAAGTCCATTCGCAGCATGCAGGGGGAGGCCGGTGTTGGCGCCCATCTCGTTTGTAGTCGTACCACCTTGGGGTAGCCACGACGCAGGGACCGGTAGACAGCTGCAAGGAGAAGCGCAGATGCACGACCAACACCGATCACAGCGCAGGTTCCGCCCTTTTTCCGGAGTAGCCGTGTTGGCCGCTGCGCTCGCGGCGGCGCTGCTTCCGGCAGCCGGCTGCTCGCGGCCCGGAAGTGAGCTGCCGAACATTGTAGTCGTCGTTCTCGACACGGTCAGAGACGACGTCGCGGAGCTTGCGGAGGGACACGTCGGTGACCCCATGCCGGCTATGAACTCGCTGGGGCGCGACGGGACGGTCTTCTCGAACGCCTGGTCCACCGCTCCCTGGACGTTGCCCTCGCACGCGTCGCTTCTCACGGGGCTCCTTCCATCGGAGCACTTGTGCACAGGGCGAAACCCTCAGCTCGCGGCGGAGCACAGGACGATCGCTGAGTACCTCAACGAGGCCGGTTACGAGGCAGCAGCGTTCTTCAGCAACCCGTGGCTCACCGACCTTATGAGCGGGATGATGCGCGGATTCGAGACCAGGTATGTGGAGTCTCGGGGCGACGACAGGATTCACCACATGGACGGGAGCCAGGGAGGGATCACCTCCAACAGCAACATCGCAAGCTGGCTGAGGGGGCGCGACAGCGACAGGCCGTTCCTGCTGTTCGTCAACTACCTTGAGGCGCACCTTCCTTACGATCCCGCGAAGGAGTACCGAGAGGCTCACGCACTTGACCTGGCTCCGGGCGACGTCGTTACCACACAGTGGGCCTACGAGTTCAACGCGGGTATGCGCGCGCCCGAAGAGGTCAACTGGGAGCGCATCCACCGCCTCTACGTTGGTGACGCGTCGACGGCCGACGCACTGCTCGGGGAGTTGATGGGCATGCTCAAGGACCACGGTCTCTACGACGAAGCGGTCATCATCGTGACGTCGGACCACGGGGAAAACCTTGGAGACCACGGGCTCATGGACCACCACTTCGGTGTGTTTGAGACACTCCTTGCGGTTCCGCT
This sequence comes from Candidatus Eiseniibacteriota bacterium, assembly GCA_043819135.1. GTDB lineage: Bacteria > Joyebacterota > Joyebacteria > Joyebacterales > Joyebacteraceae > JALGZG01. The sequence continues at coordinate 3,110 of JBDRFG010000034.1, forward strand.
GGTCGTGCGCGCTCCGGAGCTTCTGCCACCAGGGATGAGGGATGACCCGGTCATGCTGACGGACATCTTCCCGGCGGTGCTCGAGGCTGCGGGCATCGCAGATCCGCCGGAACTCTCGCACGCGCACTCCGTTTTCGGGCCTCCGTCACACCCCGATCGCCCGATCATCGCTGAGTATGCCGGGAGCAACACGGCCCTGGTAGACCAGCTGAGCATGCTCAATCCGGAACTGGACACGTCCTCGATGCGAATCGCATACGCGACCGTCCGCGTCGGCAACCTCCGCTTGACGGTGGGGAGCGACGGCTCCCACGAGCTGACGGACTTCGCAACCGATCCGGACGAGATGGCCGACCTCCAGAACGAAGGCCGTGCCATCGCAGGCGCGATGAAGGCGTGCCTGCCGACCGTGGGGGCGCCAGCCGGTAACATAGAAATCGACGAGGAAATGAAGGAGGAGCTTCGCGCGCTGGGGTACTTGCCCTGACGTTCCCAACTCGCGGCGGCCTCAACATACGAACCGCCCGGACCTTTCGGCCCGGGCGGTGCTGATCTGGTAGCTGGGGTCTGCTACGCACCTGCAAGCTCGGTGGTGCCGAAGATCGGTTGACGTTCGCCGCGAGGGGATCCGTTTACAGACCCGCGGAGCCTGCCTGCGCGGAGCGAGCAGGGCTCTAGTCTGGTCTCCGCCTGGTCACGGGCCGCTGGGTGAGCGGCCCCGGGATCAACTCGTCATGTCCCGGGAACCGCGTGTGCAATAGCCTGCGGGCTCTCCAAGTTGCGGGGCTTCATCACCAGGTCAAGAGTTCGAAACTCGTCTACTGCGCCCCGCCATTATCGAATGAGGCTGTCTCGTTCACGCGAGGCAGCCTCGTTTCTTTGGATATCACGCATGGCCGAATCGTCAAGCCAGTACCTGCCGCACTCCAGAGGCGCGCGGTGGAACCGATCCGCAACCGCGCCCGACGTCTTGACTCGGCACCAGATTGATGCGACGGTCGCCCTGTTCGCCCGCCCACCGCTTCACAACGACTCGGCGTCAGCACGACTTTCCGTGACAGAAGGAGAGCACACATGAACCGACTGCTGATTAGACGGGAGCGGCAAGCCAGGCTGGACAAGCTGAGCATGCTCATCGGGAGCTTCTTCAGCGCAGTGGGAAAGCAGCTGATCTCGTATTTCTCCACGTGGGATCCGAATCTGGATGAGATTCGACAAGAACTCGGTGTGACGAGCGACTGGTCGGACAGCGAGTTCTTAGCGGTCAGGGAGCCGCTCTCGCGCTACCAGTATGAACTCGAGGTTTCCGGAGCCGGCTTCGAGACACTGCGGGAGTTCCTGTCGGAGAGGACCGACCTGATGCTGCGGCTGCTGGAGAACCCGAATCTTCTGGAACACACAGCCTTCACGAATCTCCTCCGCGCGGTGTTCCATCTCGCGGAAGAACTCGCCGCCAGGGATGATCTGATGCAGCTGCCGGACACGGACTGCGCACATCTGACCGGAGATGCCAAGCGAGCGTACCGGTTGCTGGTGTACCGATGGATGGACCACATGAAGTACCTGAAGGACAATTACCCGTATCTCTTTTCCCTGGCCATGAGAACGAATCCTCTCCGTGAGAGTGCGTCACCCGTGGTGACCTAGCGACTGCCAGGAGGTTGCCCCGGCGCCTGTGGCCCGGGGCGGCTTCTCTTTGTCCCCGAGACTCGAGCCAACGCGTTCCCATGCTCAGTACTGGCGCGTCACCCGAGCCGTGGTACACTCACACAATTCATTCGACGCTACTGGCGCTGCATGACCGCCTTTCGGGGACGTCCGTTTGTTCAGCGCGCAGACCCCCATCCTGACATTTTCGCTTGATTGAGTGCTCATTACGGTGGTTTGAGCCGTTGCAGTTAAGAATGCGGCTCAATAAATGCAGCGGTACCCAGTGCGCGCTCCGCGACCGCTTCTCGCGGGCACGGATGGAATCGCTGCTGGACCATCGGAGGCTCTCATGCGAGCCATGCTGCTTCTGCTGCTCATGATCGCCATTCTCGCCGCGATCTCCATGAAGGAGAGCGCAGTCTTCCCGTACTGGCAGGGGAGGCTCCCGCACATCGCGACCTGCATCAAGGAGGGTCGGATCCGGGACGCCGTCTCGGCTGCCGTGAAGGCAACCACCCATGGGGAGGAGCGTCTCTTCAACCAGCAGAGCGAGCCCAGAGGCGAGGTTCCCACCCGCCAAGTCCCCGGGCTGAAGGACTACGCGCCGTCAAGTGAGGACCGCGCACCAGCGCCTAAGGACACCATTCCCAGGGGGGAATCCATACTTACCATAGAGTGACGGGTCCGAACTGACCCTTTGACCACTTCTCATTTCCGTGTTACTCTGCGCGGCGTGCGACGGCACGTCGCGCTTCTGTTTTGACGTCCTCAACGGGGAGGGAAAGATGCGCCGGTTCAATGCCGTGGTGGCCCTCGTCGCGTTAGTGGGTTCACTCGCACTCTGGGGTTGTTCCTCGTCGACGTCGCCCTCCGACGTCGACGACTGGTGGCTCGGGGCCACGTGGAGCGGCGTCGCCGACCACCCGCCTGGGAGCTACTTGGGAACTGCGTTCCTCTGGGATGGGGACGACACGATCTACGCAACCCGAGGTGGTGTTGACGGGTTCGTGCGCGACTTCTGGACGTACAGCATCTCGAGTGATGCATGGACACAGCTTGGCGACGTGTCCTTCGACCCCTACTGGTCGTGCTCGATGGCGTGGCCCGGCGGCGACTACATCTATGTCCCTCAGGGCAACGGCACGAGCGCCTTCTATCGCTACACCATCTCGACCGATACCTGGGACAGCATGGCGGACTACCCGGAGGACGGCGTGAGACGCATGGGGAGGAGCGTAGTGTGGCCGGGGTCAGGCGATTACATCTACGCTGCGAAGGGGAACCAGGAGGCCACGTTCTTTCGCTACCACATCCCGTCGGATGCCTGGGAGTACTTGACTCCGATCCCGGTGGCCACGGTCTACGGCAGCTCGATCTGCTGGGGTGGCGGAGGCCGCATCTTCGCAGCGGTAGAGGGTGAACGGTTCTTCGAATACAGAACCTCGTCGGACTCGTGGACGGAGAAGGCGCCGTACCCGGCGCCGATCGATTTCGGTTCCTATCTGACCTTCGACGGCATGGAGTCGATCTTCATGACCAGGGGAGCGGAGACCGACACCCTGTGGCGCTACGACATCCCGACGGACGAGTGGGAGCAGCTGGACAACCTGCCGGCCACGCTGTACAGAGGCGCGGCGACGGTCTTCGCCGACAACGCTCTCTACGCCGTTCCAGGCGAGTACCTGATGGACTTCTGGGTCTACAAGGAGTGAGGCGGGCGCCCGACGGCGCGCGAGCCAGCGGACGAAGCACTGACGAGAACGAGAGAGCCCGGCCACATCGGCCGGGCTCTTCGTTTGCTGCCTTCTGTCGGGAATCTGACTACGCCGCCTGAGGCGCCAGTATCTCGTCCAGGTCCTCCCGGGCCGTTCCGACCGGCTTGATGTCGTAGGTGTCGACGAGGATCTTAAGTGCCGCCGGTGTGACGAACGCCGGGAGCGTTGGGCCAAGCCTGATGCCCTTGATGCCCAGGTGGAGGAGCGTCAGCAGGATCGCGACCGCCTTCTGCTCGTACCACGAGAGCACGAACGACAGCGGGAGATCGTTCACGCCCACGCCGAACGCCTCCGACAGGGCCAGCGCGATCTTCACAGCCGAATAGGCGTCGTTGCACTGCCCGATGTCGAGCAGCCTCGGTATCCCGCCGATGTCCCCGAAGTCGAGCTTGTTGAAGCGATACTTGCCACACGCGAGCGTCAGGATGACGCAGTCGTCCGGCACGGCCTGCGCGAACTCCGTGTAGTAGTTCCGCCCGCTCTTCGCGCCGTCGCAGCCTCCGACGAGGAAGAAGTGACGGATCTTGCCCGCCTTCACCGCGTCGATTACGACGTCGGCAACGTCGAGAACGGCGTTCCGCCCGAATCCGACAGTGATGGTCTTCTCGGGCTCGTCGTTCTCGAACCCTGGCGCCGCGAGCGCGGCCTCGATGACGGGGGAGAAGTCGCCGTCGGCGATGTGCGTGACGCCGGGCCACGCGACCAGACCGGACGTGAAGATGCGGTCAGAGTACGCGTCCCTCGGCTTCTGGATGCAGTTGGTCGTCATCAGGATGGAGCCGGGGAACGCGGCGAACTCCTTCGCCTGGTCCTGCCACGCGCCGCCGTAGTTGCCGGCCAGGTGCGCGTGCTTCTTGAGTTCCGGGTAGCCGTGCGCGGGGAGCATCTCGCCGTGCGTGTAGACGTTGATGCCCTTGCCCTCGGTCTGCTCCAGAAGCGCACCAAGATCCTTGAGGTCGTGACCCGAGATCAGGATGGCCTTGCCCTTGACCGGCGTTACCCTGACGACCGTGGGCTCGGGGTGGCCGTAGGAGCCAGTGTTCGCCGAGTCGAGCAGCTCCATCGCCCGCATATTGATCTCGCCGGTCTTGAGACACCAGGCGAGCAGCTCATCCGCCGAGGCGTCGTCGCGCGTCAGGAAGTCCATACCCTCATGGAACGTGCCGAAGAGGTCGGCGTCCTCCACACCCAGTACGATCGCGTGGTCAGCGTAGGCCGCCGCGCCCTTAAGCCCGTAGAGCATGAGCTCCTGCAGCCCGGCGATGTCGGCGCCGAGGTCGGCCTGCCTGCGTTCGATCGAGACGAGTTCCCCCTGGGCGATCATCCCGTCGATACTTCCCTCGGGTACGAACGTCGCAGCGCCGGGAAGCTCCTCCGGTTTGCCGCCCGCCTTGCGGACCGCGTCCTCGTAGAGGCTCCTTGTCCTGTCGCGGACCTCCTCTCCCTTTTCGATCAGTCCGGCAATGCGATCCGGGTCGAAGTTGACGTTCGTCACGGTGGTGAAGAGAGCCTCTATGACGAACACATCGGCGTCCCGGTCGATTGCGCCGAGCGCACGCGCGCGGTGCGCGTACGCCGAGACGCCCTTCGCCGTGTGAAGGAGAAGATCCTGGAGCACCGCTGTCTCAGGGTTCTTGCCGCACACACCTCCTGCCGTGCACGCGACGCCCTTCGCTGTCTGCTCGCACTGATAGCAGTACATCACACCTCCGCTGTTCGGCGTTGTCGCCGCTGCCGCCTCTCTCCCGGCGGCTCCTGTCAAACACCTATTGATTTGCCGACCGACGCACTGAAGTCGGCGATGGTCGTACCATCCAACTCGTCCCGCAGCTCTTTGCCCATCCTGCGGAACAGGTCCCCAAGAACGCACGACGCCCACCCGCAGGTCGGGACTTCCATGGCACAAACTGCCACGTCAATGGGTCCCTCCACAGTCTCATAGACCTCCCTGACGGAGATCTCCCGAGGGGGACGGGCGAGGCCGTAGCCTCCGCCGGGCCCGCGGCTGCTCCGGACCAGGCCTGCCTTCGTAAGCCGCTGCAGCACCTTCACCAGATGAGCCTTGGAGACCCCCAGCGCGTCCGCGATCGCCTCCGCAGACGCCCGGCCGCCGTCGGTGCCCGCCAGGATCGCCGCGGCGTGAAGCGCGAGGGAGGCGGCCTCCGAGATCTTGATCGGACTACTCATTGCGAATCTCCCTTTGTCGTGTTGGGATGACGGCAATCAGTATCAGTATTACAGTACCACAATATATGTATATAACAGGTGGTGTCAAGCTGTTCTTGGGCGCGCCACGCGGCCTTGACCGCGGCCTTCCTGAGGGCGATAGTGGGCGGGCGCCTGGACGTCACCGAAACGTGGCACGGAGACGGCCCGGGGACGGCCTGGAGACGGTCCGGAGGGACGACCCGGACATCACCGCAGACACACAGAGGGGGGATAGAATGCGCACTGAGAGATACGCCGGCCTTGCCGTGGCGGCGATGGCACTGGCGATCTGCATGCTGGCGCTCGGAGCGACGAGTGCAGGCGCCGAGGAGGTCGTGAGGGTCAGCGCCGCAGAAGCGTCACAGCATGTGGGCGAGGTAGCTGAGGTCTGCGGGCAGGTGGCCAGCGCCGCCTACCTTGCTTCGGTAGGCGGCCAGCCCACATTTCTGAACATCGAGAGACCGTACCCCGACCAGGTCTTCACGGTCGTCATCTGGGGGTCCATCAGGAAGCAGTTCGACGGCCGTCCGGAGAACCTCTTCGACGGGAAGTCGATCTGCGTGACCGGCAAGATAGCAATGCACCAGGGCACGCCGCAGATCGTCGTGGACGACCCGGAGCAGATAGTCATCACGACTGAGGCTCGTGGCACCGAACTCCGAGATTTCGAGAAGGTGTTCGTGAAGGCAGTGCTGTCAGCGCTCGGCTACGATACCAACTACGGCTCGGGGGAGTGGGACCAGGAGACCGTGGAGGCGATGATCGCGTTCCAGGAGAACGCCGGGGTCACGCTCACGGGCGAGGCAGACCCGCCCACGCTGAGGGCGCTCGCGGACGCGGCAGAAGAGATGCCGGACTCGGAGCGTGACCTCGTCATTCGGCTGCTTCTGTTCGAGCTGGCGCGGCGGCAGGAGTGAAGTCGGCCACCACGGGAAGGTGGTCGGAGGCATCGAGCGTGTCTTCCGCCCTGAGACCGTAGCGCTCTAGGTCCTCTTCAGTCAGCCCGCTCGTCTCGAGCGCGAACGCGCGCCGCAGCTCCAGCACGCTGTCCGAGTAGACGATGTAGTCGAGCTTGCCCGGGGAGAAGGAGCTCCGGGCATCTCTCCATGTGAACACGTCGCGCCATCCGTTCACCCGCGGCCAGGTGTCCGCGAGCGGCGTTCCATCCCAGTCGGCCGGATGCGACGGACCGAACGTCTCCTCGTCAACGATCTCACCATCGGTCAGCGTCCGGACCTGACCGGCGCCTCCCACCAGGTTCATGTCGCCGGCTATAACGATCGGCGTCCCCTCGGGCAAGTCGAACTCCAAGGGCGGCTCATCGGGCGGCTCGAGCACGCCTCCGGGAGTCTGCAGCTCGCGCAGCCACGCCGCGATGCCGTCCAGTTCCCGCTGGCGTTCCACCTCCTTGTCGCAGCACGGCGGGTGCGCGCTCACTACCGACAGGTCGACGCCGTACCGGTCGTCTGGAAGGTCGATGAGCGCCCAGTAGTTCCCGGACTCGTCGATAGACCGCTCGTGCAGCAGCGGGTACCGGCTGACGATATGGCCCTCGCCGCTCGAGGCCCCGTACCAGCGCGGGCCCGGCAGCGCGAGGGAGACCTGGTCCGCCGCCTGCTGTGACGTGTGCGCCCATATCTCCTGGAAGCAGATGACGTCGGGGTCGAGCGCCCTCAACACGCGGATGAACGGCGCGGGCCGCTTGAATAGCCCGTCGAAGAGCACGTTCCAGGTGACGACGCGGATGTCGTCCGGGCTTCGTCTCTCGAGGTGGACGGTCTGTAGAGGAGGCGCCGGTTCGTGGGTCAGCTGAACGGTCACGGACCCCTCGTCCGGCAGACGGTCGCCGGTGTCGCTTTCATCGTCAATCAGGACGAACGACGCCCGCGGTCCTGGTGCGATGTCCGCGCCGTCGCGCGCCCGACGCAGGAACGACACCTCGAATAGTCCCGACGAGACCGTCGGGGCCTGTCGAAGTCCGATGTCGGCGTGCTCCACCGTCACACCTTCGTCGTCGGACCAGAGTTTGCCCTCTCTCTTGCCGAACGTCCACGCGAGTTCGGCGCCTATCCCTTCGATGGCCCGTCCTGTCGAGACGTCGTCGTCTCCGTCAATGAGAAGCGTGATCAAGTTGCCGCCTTGAAGGCTGATCTCCGAACCGACATCCAGCAGCAGCGTGATCCTCTCGTCGTCGCTCCGCATCAGGACGCTCCCGAAATCGATCACGTTCCCGTCCCCACTCGGGTCCATCCAGCACACATCGATTCCGCCCCAGTCCTCGAAGAGGCCGTCGACAGCGACCGGAGTTTCCTCGCAGGCTGCCGAGCCGGCGATTCCGAGGAGCACCAGGGCCACGCACACCGTTCGTCTCACGTTGTTTCTCCATGCGGGGTTTGCACGAGGGGCCGCGTCTCGGGCGCGGGGCGAATTCATCTCCAATCACTACAGCATAAGCCTTCCACGGGTCAAGGCAGGAAGGAGAGGGGACCCGGGTCTCAGGACGACCGTACGACGCTCCTTGACTGACACAGGTTCCCGTCGGATACTCGACGGACCGTAGCCAGGCTGTGAGGTTCACCGAGAGGAGTTGCCTTGTCACGCTCTGACCTGTCTTTGTCGGCTCCCACACGGGCGCCCGGCTCGCCGATGACGCGTCCCGGAACTCGAGGGTGGGTCCGCGTCGCGACCGCGTGCATTGGAGCCGCGCTCGCCGTTGGAGGGTGTTCCGGGCCGTCCCTGGACCCGGGAGTTCCGAGGCACGTCGTCGTCATTTCGATCGACACGGCACGGGCGGACCACTTCGGGTTCCTGGGTAGCCGGCACGTCAGGACGCCGGGGCTCGATGGCTTCGCTCGGGAGGCCATCGTCTTCACGGACTACATGACGGTCGTCCCGACCACTCTGGCGTCGCACGCGACGCTCTTCACAGGGAAGTACCCCCTGCATCACGGGACGCCGCGAAACGGGTTCATGATCAACGATGCGAACGAGATGCTGCCCGAGACGCTGCAGCGGGCCGGCTTCCGCACCGCGGGCTTCGCGGGCTCCTTCGCGCTGGACGAGCGATTCGGATTCGCGCAGGGCTTCGACCACTACGACCAGGAGTTTGACATCTTCGTCGGTGACGAAGGGGCAGACCAGAACCAGCGGCTCGCCGGGCACGTGACGGACGCGGTGATCGAGTATCTGGATGCTGAGGGTGTACCGGATCGCCTCTTCCTCTTCGCTCACTACTTCGACCCGCACGCGCCCTATACGGCGCCACCGCCATACGACACCATGTACGACCAGCTCGGGACCCGCGGTCTGCTTCCCGCAGCCGCCGTCAAGCGCCGCGCCGACATCACGTCGGAAGAGGCGCAGGAGGCCGTTCGCAGGCTGGCGCTGGCCTATGCCGCCGAGATCTCGTACACGGACGAACACGTGACCCGGCTTCTCGACGATCTCCGACAGCGCGGCGTCCTCGACGACGCACTGGTCGTGATCACCAGCGACCACGGCGAGTGTCTCTGGGAGCACGACGAGGAGTTCGACCACGGTCGTACCGTCTACCAGGCGACCATGCATGCCGTCTGCGCCATGAGGCTTCCCGGAGGCGAACTGGGAGGCACTCGCGTGGACGAACTCGTCGCCAACATCGACGTGCTGCCCACCGTTCTGGACCTGTTGGGGCTGGAAGTGCCCGCGGGCACGGACGGAGAGTCGATGCCTCTCAGGGTTGTGGAGGAGGGCATCGCCCCGAGGGTCCTCTTCGGAGAGGCCAGCAAGCCGCGCTCGCAGGCGGAGACGGACCCCAGGTGGACGAACATCCGGAAGGCGCGGTGCATCCGCGACGGGCGCCACAAGTTCGTGTGGACCCCGTATCTCGGAACTGAGGAGCTCTACGACGTGGCGGCCGACCCTCACGAGACGTCGAACCTGCTCGAGTTGCCCACGAGCGAGACGCCGGAGCTGGCGGCCGACATGCGCGCGAGGCTCGAAGCCTGGACCGACTCGGCCGACCCGCTGCCCTCGACGTTCGATCCCTCTCAGACTGAGGAGAGCGTCAGAAGGCTCAGGAGTCTGGGGTATCTGCAATAGACTCATCCCGCGAAGCCGGCCACGAGACGAAGCCGCCGCCCCGATCGGGACGGCGGCTTCTTTCATCTACGATCCTCTGAGCGCCAACCTCGCGCGCCAAGCGTCTACCGTATCACGACCATCGTCTTCGACTCGACGCCTTCCTCGGTCGTCAGCCTGCAGAAGTAGACCCCGCCGGGCTGGCCGTCGGCCCTCCACTCGATCGTGTGCGGTCCGGCGCTCATGCCCTCATTGGCGAGCACGGCCACGCGCCTGCCCGCGACACTGTAGACCTCCAGTGTCACGTGCGATTCGTGCGGAAGGACGAACACTATCTCTGTTGCGTCCCGGAACGGGTTCGGACGGTTGAAACGCAGCCCGGGCTCGGTGAGCTCCGCGTTCTGGAACTCAAGTTCGCTGGAAGCCGGACCGCTCTCGCATGCAGTCGTAACAACGTTCGCGCCCGAGTCGTACGTGTAACCGGACAGCGACACGCCCGTGACGGTGAAGCACCAGTCCGCCGGGGGCGTCTTGGTCCTGTTGCTCGTGATCTCGGCGACTCCGCTACCGTCCGTCACACCGGTCTTCGTGGTTGCGTCGGGGGCGTTAAAGTAGCCGGAGACGGTGGCTCCCGCCATCGGAGCACCTGTCCCGTCGGCGACGGTGACCCAGGCGCGTCCGTAGTAGTACCTCGACGGCTGGATTCTACCGACCGTGATGCTCGATACGTGCACCGTGTCGTTCGACTCCTCGAGGACCGCGATATGGTCGGGCTTCGTCTCGACGTCCGAGCCCTCGTCGTTGGTCGCGGTCAGCGATACCGTGTGGGTCCCGATGGCCGTGTAGGTATGCGAGGGGTTCTGAGCCGTCGAAGTCCCACCGTCACCGAACGTCCAGCTCCACGACGTGGGAGCGCCGCTCGACGTGTCCGTGAACTGAACGAACAGCGGCACGTAACCGGACGTGGGGTTCGCCGCGAAATTGGCTACCGGAGGCTGCGCCGTGGCGTCGGACGCGAAGTACATCTCGTCCACGTACACGGTGTCGAGGCTCAGCAGGCCCCAACCGCGGTTCGTGTCCCTCACGCGTACGTAGACGGTGCCCGCTGTGCTTGCCGGCACCGACACGGAGTAGACCTGCTCCGTCGCGCTCGCCACCGTGACCAGGCCCAGATACGTGGACCCGTCGGTCGAGTACTCGAACAGGAAGTCGTCACCGTCGGAGTTCGTCGGACGGTACGCTTCGACGTAGAACGTGACCGCGGTCCCGCCCGTGACGTTGAACGTCCACCTGTGCTCGAGGTAGCTGTAGCGCTTCACCGGATGGCTCGTGTAGAGGATCTCGGTCAGCGCCTCGAGCACGTTGTTGCTCGAGTACGTGTCGAGGTAGCTCCCGGCCACGGTCCCCGTGGTCGTCTGCTCGGAGCCGGCGTAATCGCGCACCTCCGAGGTGGTCGCCACCGTGATGTAGTTGGTCTTCGTCTCGGTGTCCGAGCCGTAGACGTTCGTGACCGTCAGCGACACCGTGTAGTTGCCGTCCGCCGCGTAGGTATGGCTGGGGTTCTGGGCCGCCGACGTTCCGCCGTCACCGAACGTCCAGCTCCAGGAGGTTGGCGAGCCGGACGAAGCGTCCGAGAAGCTGACCAGGAGCGGCGCGCTGCCCGAAGTCGGGGTGCCGGTGAAGTTGGCAACTGGAGGCTGAGGCGTTGAGCCGCCGACCGCAGCCTCGGCGTCGACCATGCCGTAGCCGGCGTAGCGGTCCCAACCAGTCCCGGACTCGACGCTTACGACGTCTTCCGCCGTGTCGCACAGCCGGTCGCGGATCTGCTGCGGCGAGTATGTGGGGTAGGCGGTCTTGATTAGACCGCAAACGCCCGCCGCATACGGCGCCGAGCACGACGTGCCGTTGAACCACATCTCGTAGTCACCCGACTGATACCCGCCACTCCCGAGGATGTCGGTCGTCGGGAGGATGGTGGGGGCGATGACGTCCACCGCCGCGGCGGCGTCCTGCGTGCTGAGGCCGTAGCTCGAGCCCCACCACCGCTCGCCGTCGCACGTGTAGCCGTTCGGGTCGGTGCTGACGCCCGGGTTCACCTCAGTAGAACTCGAACTCGAGCGTTTCCGCTCGCCGCAAGGAGATGCCGCCCCAACGCCGACCACGTAGGCATTGTTGGCCGGATAGGGGAGGCTGGACAGATTGTAGTTGCCGGTCGAGGCCAGAACGAGCACGCCGTTGTTCCACGCGTACTGGATGGCCGCGTCCGTGTCGGGCTCGCTCGAGAGCGATGCGCTCAGGCTCATACTGATGACGTCCGTGCCGTTATCGACCGCCCAGTAGATTGCGGGCGCCATCGCCGTGATGTACATGCTGCCGGAGCTGTTCGCTATCTTCATGGGCATTATCTTGCAGCCGCCGGCGATGCCCACGGCGCCCATGCTGTTGTTCGCGATCGCCGCGGCGACACCCGCGCAGCACGTGCCGTGGCCGGCCTGGCCGCTGTCGTCATCCGGGTCGCTGTCGTTGTCACCGTAGTCGTAGCCGGCCACCGTGGAGATGTCGGGATGGTCGGTGTCGACGCCGCTGTCGATGATGGCAATGATGACGCCGGAGCTTCCGTATCCGCCCGGAGCGTCCCACGCGGCCGGGGCGTTGCTGTCGAAGCCAACGGTGCCGACGGGGTCGCCGTTCTCATGGCTGTGCGTGGCCCAGTCGTAGGAGAGAAGCTGCGCCGTGTTGTTGTGTCCCCAGTTGTAGGGGTAGTACGTGTCGTTGGGGACGGCGTCCGGGTAGAGCCTCCAGTCGGGCAGCGCGTACTCGACCGCCGGGTCCGCCGACAGCCGCTCGCAGAGAGCCGGTACGTCCGTGTCCGCGTCGAGTTCCATAACGAACCAGCGATGCACGCCGTGATCGGTCGCGTAGGCCTGGTCCGCAGGCATGTCGTTCAGCCGCCACACACGCGTGAGGCCGCTCTCCGCGACCATGTTGTCGACCGCGAGGATGCCGACCGACGCGCGGCCCGCCGTAGCGCCGCGGCGCATCTCGACGGACGCGAGGGTGGAGGACTCCAGTGCCTGTTCCGTGAACTTGACTCTGACTCTGCCTGGTGCGTAGGGGAGTTCTGTGGCCGCTTCGCGCGTCGGTCCGAACTGGACGGGCGCGAACACTCGGGGATCGGTATTCTCCGCCGACGCAAGGGAGCCGAGCGCCAGCGTGCCGAGCAGGGTGATGACTAGGAGCGCGAGTCCGGTCTTTCTCATCGTGCCTCCTTCAGGGCTCTGGGCATTCCACGGGTGCAGGCGTGGGAACGCCGACAGCAGTCGGTACGGACGACGAGCGATGATTCTCCGAGTCACCTCCTTTCGCGGGAGTACCTTGTGCGACTGGGATCATACCTAGTGTGACCATCATACCACGCGGCCTCTACCTAACCCAGTGTGACTTCCGACAGCTCGCGGTGGACGGAGGGCGACCCAGTGTGGACGGAGGGCGACCCAGTAGCGTAAGGTCATGGCGTCACACGTGACAGTCTGAGCCGGAGTCAGCGTGGGTGAACGGAGCGCTGGTGAACCCGATATCTGCCTGCAACGCTCGAGGGGGCAACGAGATGGCGAGATACCGATGTGACGTCTGCAAGGTCTACGAGTACGACCCGGAGCGCGGGGATTCTGTGACCGGCATGAAGCCCGGCACCGGGCTGAAGGAATTCCCGGACGGGTGGGCGTGTCCCATCTGTCTGTCGGACAGGACACATCTGCACTTGATACCCGAGGAGGAAAAGGAGACCCGCATGGCTGACATACACCGCATGTCCGCGAGCGGTGAGTCGATCGTCGAGCCCATGCGCACGTTGGTCTACAGCGTCACGCCGCGGGCTCCCCGCGGGTGGAGCGAGCGTCTTCCGCAAAATGACGCTTCTGAAGTAGGGTCGGCTACTTAATCAGGAGCAGCTTGCCGTCCGCCGTCTCCATCCCTGACACTGCTCGGACGAAGTAGACACCGGAGGCCACTTTCTCTCCGCGCTCGTCCCGGCCATCCCAGACCACCTGATGGACCCCGTTCCAATCGCCGCTCCCCGTGAGCGTACGCACACACCGTCCGCTCGCCGAGTAGATGGTCACCTCGAGCCCGTCCGTCCCGCGAGGCAGCGCGCAAGAGACGGTCGTCGATCCGGAGAAAGGGTTGGGCGCCGGCGCGTAGAGAACCAGTGCGCCGCTGGCAACCTCGTCGCTCCCACCATCGATGCCCGTGCCGCATCCGCCCGAACCTGTGGCCCCTATCTGCTCTCCCCAGGGGTTGTAGTCCGGGAGGCAGGGCGAGTCACTATGGAGCCCATAGTCCCGCTGGACCGGGCGACAGAAGAGCGGGTCATCGAACAGGTTGTCGTGGTAGTTCCCCGACAGGCTGTCTCCACCCGCGTTTCCAGAGACGCAGCAGTGCGTTATCTCCGGAGTGGGGCCAGTGCAGGTCACCGTTCCGCCTCCCTCGTTGAGTGCCATGACGGTGTTCGTCACGAGCCCCGGCGCCTGAGAGGCAAACATGACCGCTCCGTCGAACGCGACGTTCTCCACGAGGGTACACGCGTCGAGGGTGGGCGTTGCGTTGGCGCCGGCCATGATGGCTCCTCCGAGATTGACCGCGCTGTTGCCGATGAACGTGCACGTGTCGAAGAGAGGCTGGGCGAAGAACGTGCAGACGGCGCCTCCGTTCAGGTCGGCCGAGTTGCCCGTGAATGTGCACGACGTGAAGACCGGAGCGCTCTGTTCGCAGTAGACGGCTCCTCCTCCGGAGCCCGACAGGTCGTGAGCGCTGTTCTCGTTGAAGACGCAGTTGGTTACGATGGGGGACGAGTTCGCCACCATCAGCATTGCCCCGCCGGAGAGATTGGCTGTGTTCTCGGAGAACACGCAGTTGGCTATCGTCGGAGACGAGCCCACGCAGCGGATCGCCCCGCCGTAGAAGTCCAGGCCGTTTGTGACGGTGAATCCGAAGAACCACGACGATGGTCCCTCTCCGGACTGGAAGGAGATGCATCTCGACAATTCCTCGCAATCGATCGTGGTCGCATCAGGTCCTCCCTCCGACATCAACACCATGTTCGTCCCAGCGAAATTCAGAGCGCGATTCAACGCTCCCGCATAGGTGCCCGGCGCAACGAGAACAGTATCGCCCTCGCTCGCAGCGTTGATGCCTTCCTGAATGGTCAGGTAGTCCCCGCTGCCTGCATGATCGACCCTGTAGGTGGCACCTTGAGCAGGGAGTGTCGCGAGGACGGTGAGGCAGGCGAGACAAACGATACAGACGATACAAACCTGCGCGATGCTTTTCATGGTGTCCTCCGTGTCTGACCGCGGGGCATGCGCCTGTGTCGCTCCCACGCGGCCGGTCGGCGTGGGTGGGCGCTAACGACTGCACGGCCCCAAATGCAAGAAACGGTCCTCGCAATACGTGACATGGTGGATGCGCCGCGAGGCACCGTCCGGTGGCGAGATACCAGTCACCGGGGTCACGTGGATGTGCCGTAACAAAGAGGAGGACTCGCCATCTACCTCTCTGCGCTGAGCAGGATTACGGCACGTTCGTCGCGCCATGTCCTGCGCTCACGCGAGTGTGCAACAGAGTGACACTGGCACTGTTCTTGCCTGCTGTCTGAATCTGTGTGTACCACGAATGAGGCGTTCTTTGCATGTGGGGAGAGGAGGCTGGATGCGGCATCTTGGTGTTCTGACATTGGTGTTCGTGGCGGTGCTCGGCCTGTCGGTCACTGCGACCGCGCAGGAGACCTACTGCACGCTGGGTCAGCAGGTCTGGGGTCATGAGACGCGGGAGTTCAACGGCGTCACGATCCCCGCTATTCTCGACAGCTTGATAACGGAAGCGAACCCGCTGGTCATCGGCATGCCGGGACGGGGCGTCACGTTCCTGGACGGTTCGGAACCGACGATCACAGCCGGGTTGACGGCCAGCTGGAAGGCGGCGCCGCTGCCCGAGAATCTCGGTGACGCCGTCATTGACTCCGGCTGCGTTCTGCCGGCCGAGTTCCCTGCCAGCAACAAGGGCAAGTTCCGCGGCAGCTTGTTTGGCGAGACCATCGCTCTTTCTCTGAACACGAGGCTCGATCCCGACCTCTTCGACCTGGCGGTGTGTCCGGTGATGCTGACCGTCGGGGCACTGCCCGGCGAGGACGGGTTGTACGGCACAGCCGACGACTCGCTGTGCGCGGCCTGCGACACGATGACCATCCGCATTCCGGAAGAGGTGGTGGCGGCGCTCGGTGACACGTCAGGTATGGGAGCGACAGTCGGCGACATCCTCGGGCTCGCCAATCTGACACTCGCGGGCCAGGACACGCTGTTCGACGTCACACCGAAGCAGGTCAATCAGGCGGTGAAGGTCCTCAATCGAGGATTCAAACGTTGCAGATTCCTCGTCGATTGCACCTCGGTGCTGCCGGACACCCTTGAGATCATCGATGTCAAGGGTATCGTGTACCCGAACGACCCGC
The DNA here is from genome assembly GCA_043819135.1 of Candidatus Eiseniibacteriota bacterium. Lineage (GTDB taxonomy): Bacteria > Joyebacterota > Joyebacteria > Joyebacterales > Joyebacteraceae > JALGZG01. The sequence goes on from JBDRFG010000034.1 coordinate 19,307, forward strand.
CTGAAGGCGGAGCACGGGCCGCCGGCGCCACCTCTGAGTGGGGTGAGCTCTCCCTCCGCTCCACCAGCCCGGTGTCGGACATGGCCGCTATTGCCTACAGCGTCCCCGAACCCTGCCGGGTGCGCATCTCCGTATACAGCGTCACTGGTCGCGAGGTGGACGTCATCGTGGATGGAGAGGTCAACCAGAGGGACAACTTCATCCAGATGCCCATCGATTCCGGCCGCATGCCATCCGGTGTCTACTTCGTCCGCATGAGCGCCACGGGCACGGCCAGCGGGCGTGCCTATTCGCAGACCGGCAAGATGCTCGTTCTCCGCTGACGCGTCCCGCTCCGGACGCCTCGTTCCTTGTCGAGGTGGCCCAACCTCGCACGTCAGGCGACCCGGTCCGGGAGGGCCGGGTCGCCGCTCTGCACATCTCCCGTCCGGCGACAGCCCGCTCTGGCGTCTTTCTCCCGTCTCGGGCATCCTCGTGGCAGTCCGATTCCAACCGACTCCCGGCGAGCCGTGTCAGACCGTGCGAGCATCCGACGGGCGCGGGTTCTGGGCGGGATGTTCACGGGCGGTGTCTCCGGTAGCTGGGAGAGCGACAAGCTCGACCCGAACGACCCGCTCCGACATCCTGTTCAGCCGCGACCTGTCGCTGCAGCTCTACGCCCAGCCGTATCTCACCATCGGGGGCTACGGGAACCCGCGCGAACTGGTTGCGCCCGACACGTACGAGTTGACTCCCGCCGTGGACGTCCCGGGTTTCAGCGCGGACGACGTGGCAGACTACGACTTCGGGTACTCCGCCATGAACGTCAACGCCGTTCTTCGTTGGGAATATCGACCGGGCAGCACGCTGTATCTGGTATGGAAGCAGGGGAGAGACCTGTGCTACGATCGCTTCGAGGTTCCCGCGCTCGAGACGTCGCTCGACTTCGACGCCCTCCTTGACACCGAACCGGAGAACGTCTTCCTAGCCAAGATCACCCACTGGTTCTCGACCTAGATCGCGAGAAGCGGGCACTCAGCCGACACCGCTCGGCGGCTATCTGTACATCGCCTTGATCGAGCCCCAGGACGCCTCCTGAACCGGCGCCGCGCACGCGTCGCAGGTTGTGTAGGGACTCGTGTGTGCGCCTAGAGCGAAATTGAACGGGTTGTTGACCAAGAGGCAGGGCGAGTTGTCACAGAGGTAGTAGTCACCTTCGAGCACGTCGCAGAAGAGCGGGTCTACCCGGAGGTTCCTGCTGCTCGGGTCGACCGAGAGATTGTCACCTCCGACGTTGCCGAACGCCAGGCAGAGCGTCGTAGCAACCGAGTTGTAGTCCTCCGCCTGAACAGCGGCGCCCCCCGTCCCGAACGCGAAGATCGACTGGGTGACGGCCATCTCGAACCCGAACTCGCCGGCCGAGTAGATGCTGCCGCCGTGTCCGGCGCCGTTGAAGCAGAACGTGCAGCTCTGGACGGACAGAGACCTCGTGTAGTCGGTCAGGGCGAAAATGCCGCCGCCCCGCAGAGTGGCCGTGTTGTACTCGAATACGCAGCCCGCGGCGTTGACCCACGTGAATCCGTTGATGAAGAGCCCGCCGCCGCGCGAAGCCGTGTTTCCCGTGAATCTGCAGTAGTACACCTTCGAGGGATCCTCGGGCTCGGTCTCACCATTGTCAAGAGTCCCCACATAAACACCGCCGCCGTCGGTCGCGGAGTTGTCTATGAAGTCGCAGTCCGAGATGTGGACGAGCGTCCCCGTCTTGCAGCACACGCCGCCCCCGCTGTGGCCGGCCACGTTCTCCTCGAAGTCGCACTTGGCGATGTCCACGTCCGCTCCGTAACAGTAGATGGCGCCGCCGTAGTCCAGCGCCTCGTTGCCCGTGAATTCACAGGACACGATGTCCATGATGGCCGAGATGCCGCAGTGCAACGCTCCGCCCCGCACGGCGTAACAGTTCTCGAACGTGCAGCCGAGTATCGCCGGCGCCGAGTTCGAGCAGTAGATCGCGCCGCCCCATCCCGCGGTCTCGCCGTTCGACGGAGCTCTGCCGTTCATGATCGTGAACCCCTCGATCGTGGTTCCCGGCGACTCGTTGCCGGCGAGCACGAATGCCCGCCCCGTGTTCTGGCAGTCGATGATGGTCAGGTCGGCCCCCGCCTCTGACAGCAGGTACACGTTCTTCCCGCCGAACGCGATGTCCCGGTTCTGCGGTCCTGAGTATGTTCCCGGTGCGACGAGGACGGTGTCGCCCCCGCTTGCCGCGGTCATTCCTTCCTGGATGGTCTCGTACTCGCCGCCCCCGTTCAAGTCGACGTGGACCGTGCCGGCGGCCGATGTTCCGGCCAGGATGCCGAAGACAGAGACAAGAGATAGCAGATGAGCCTTCACCTTGGTCCTCCTCGAGGTGGGCTTGCGACTGCGGGGGGCGCAGAGGAAGCACACCCATTCTATCGGATTGCGATGCCGTGCACAACTACACGATTCGCGGGGGTGCGATGCGTCCTTTGTCCGGCAAACAAAGAGATGATGTCGGTCCGTCGAGTCCGTCGTCGCCCGTGCCCTCACTCTGTAAGACCTCGCTGCCCGCGTTCGCGTTTAGCGTCCGAAATACGGAGCGCCAATCTCTAGCGCCCGCTCGGCGGGCCGGGCGTCCCAGGCCCTCGGGGCCGCCGATTGGCGCTTCCCGAGGCATGTGGTATAGTGACCGTCCGTGTGGTGGCGTCCCGCGGTCGCGGGGCGAACCTGGAAGGGGCACAGGGGGGAGAGCGTGGCCAGGGATCATCTCAGAATCAGCCGGCTGAGCAGGTTTCGGATTCGCCGGACACGAGCCCGCCGAGGCCTGTCAGGGGCCGAGGAGCGTGGGGTTGCTCGTGGCCTCGCTTGCGTGCGTCATCTTCTGCTCGCTGACAGTGGGCTGCGGGGCGCCCGAGAAGTCCGACGGCGGGGAGAGGAACGCTGCTGTTCACGAATGGGGGGACGCACTGGGCAGGTGGCACGGTCACCGATGGACGGAAGTGCCGCTCGAGACGGAGCGTGACCTTACGCCGGAGCAGAGGGCGGAGTTCACACGCCTTCGCTCCCTCGGCTATCTCCCCGGCTCATCTCCGATTCCAGCGAACACGGGAGTGGTCGTCTACGACGGCGGCAGGACCTCGGACGGACTGAACTTCTACACGTCCGGTCACTTCCCGGGCGCCGTTCTGATCGATATGGCCGGCAACCGCCTGCATCCGGCGCCTGGTCGTGGTTCGGCGGTCCGAGGGCCGTCTTCCACGGGGGCGAGCACAGGCGGACCTACGTAGGATTTGTTAGCTCGACGGGCGACATCGCGCTCGCCCACTTCGACCACGACTCGGGGGAGATAGTGTCGGCCGTGGTCAAGGAACAGCCGCAGCAGGACGACCACGCGAGCCCGGCCGTCCTCGTTCGTCCGGACCATCGCCTGATGGTCTTCTACAGCGGGCATCGCGGTCGGTGGATGATCTACAGGCTCTCGGCCAACGCGGAGGACATCACGTCGTGGGGGACGGAGCACGCCGCGTCCGGTCACACGTCTGATTACGCCGGATACACGTACCCGAACGCGGCCTTCCTTACGGGGGAGGACGACAGGAGAAACGTCTTCTGGCGGGGGGCGGACTACCTGCCCATGTTCGCGTTCTCGGAGACGGGGATGAGCTGGAGCGAGCCGGCGGTGCTTGTGCGCGCCGACGGTTCCCCCGTGGGCAAGATGGAGGACCTGCCGCTCACGTTCGGGGACGCCGACCTGGTCTACGACGCGGCCGGCGCGGGCGCGACGGCATGGCTGTGGGACGTTGCGTTCGACGCCTCGGGGAACCCCGTCGTCGCGTACACCGCGTTCCCCCACGTGGACGATCACAGGTACCGCTACGCGCGCTGGGACGGTGTCGCGTGGGTGGACACGGAGATCGCTCCCGGCGGCGCGCGGTTTCCGACGGTCGAAAAAGGGCGCCGTCACTTCGATCCCTACTACTCGGGTGGAGTGGCCCTGGACCACACGGACCCGTCGATCGCTTACCTGTCCAGGCCGGTGAGCGGCGTGTTCGAGATCGAGCGTTGGACGACCCCCGACGGCGGGTACAGCTGGACCTCCGAGGCGGTCACCAGCGGTTCCGTTCACGACAATGTCAGGCCGCTCGTGCCTATCGGCCACGCGCCTGGCGGCCCCGGGCTCATCTGGATGAACGGGTCCTACGTCGACTTCACGACGTACTCCACCTCTCTGAGGATGAAGTAGGTTCGAGGATCCGACACCGCGAGAAGTGTGGTCGCCGGGCCTACCGGGCTGCCGGGCCGCCGATTGCCGTTGACACGGGGCGCGGCTCTTGCTATCCTCGTTTCTTTAGTAGGCGGAGCCACGTCGGTGTGCGGACATATCCGAGGACACTAGAGGGACCTGGCAAACGCGCAGGCTCCCTTTTTGTTTGCGCGACAGGTGTCCGGAGCGGCGCCGACAAAGATGTGGCATGCTCATTGCGGGTGAGAGGCCCGCGTGTTGGCAATGGCCTGCTTGCTTGGAACAAGAGGCCGGCGGCGGCTGCTTAGATGGAGGTAAGTGCTGGATGCGTACGACCGGTAAGGTGAAGTGGTTCAATGACAGCAAGGGCTTTGGTTTCATCACGCCGGATGATGGGCAGAAGGACTGCTTCGTCCACTTCTCGGCCATCGCGAGCGACGAGACTTTCAGGACCCTGGGTGAGGGCGACGCCGTCGAGTTCGACATCGTCCAGGGTGAAAAGGGTCCGGCCGCGGAGAACGTCACCAGGCTGCCTGAGTAGCCCGGTTAGCCCGGTTGGATAGAACCCGAACGGAAGAGGGCCGCCCCGCACTGCGCGGGGTGGCCCTCTAACTTGTTGCGTCCTGTTGGCGCTAGCCCTGCTGCTCCGCCTGTTCCTCTGCCGCCCTTCTCAGCTCGTCGTTGGCCATGACGGCGACCTCGACGCGGCGGTTGGCCCGCTTGCCGTCGGCAGTGGCGTTGTCCGCGACGGGCTGGGTCTCACCGTACCACATCACCGACACGCGGCTGGATGAGACGCTTTTCTGCGCGAGGTAGTTCGCGACCGCTCGCGTCCGTCGCTCCGACAGCGTCATGTTGTAATCGTCGGTGCCGTCCGAGTCCGTGTGACCCTCGAGGAGGATGTTGGTGTCCTCGTACTTGTTCAGGATGACCGCCAGCTTTGCGATGTTCTCCTGAGCCTCCACCTTGAGGTCGGACTTGTTGACGTCGAACAGTATACCGGAGCCGAAGGTGACCTTGATGCCCTCGCCGACGCGCTCGACTGTGGCGCCCTCGAGGTCTTGCTCCATCTCCTCGGCCTGCTCGTCCATGTAGTTACCGATGATGCCGCCGGCCGCTCCGCCGACAACGGCGCCAAGGATCGCGCCCACGGCAGTGTTCCCGGCCGCGTCGCCTATGACCGCACCGACAGCCGCTCCGCCGGCGCCGCCGATGAGAATTCCCAGGTCCTTGCGGCTCATCGACGCGCAGCCGAACAGCCCGAACACCATCGCCGCGATCACAACAAGTGTCAGAGTCCTTCGCATGGTCACCCTCCTTTTGCTGGTCTGTGCTGCTTCCGGATGCCTCCGGCAGCTCCGCACCCCCTCATGTCTCAGGAGACCGGTCGTCTCCCGCCGCCGCCGTCGGTCTCGTTTGCCAGGCGACCTTATGCGCTCACACCCCGGGCGCATCTGTCAACCCTCCGCGTGAGTTTAGCCGTGCGGCGACACCGGAATCAAGAGACGAGTAACGGCCCCCTGTCATTCGAGGACCGCTCGCTTTCCGCTCTGCCTGTGCATGAATGTTTGTGCTTTTGGCGAGCCGCCCGGCAAGCGTGGCTACCGCCGCAGGCGGACGATACTATCGCAGGACGAGCAGCTTGGAGCGAAGAGTGCCGGCCTGGTTCGCGACGACGCAGAAGTATGTGCCGCTCGCGACCCGCTGTCCGCTGTCATCTCTGGCGTTCCATCGGACGGTCCGTGGTTCGGGTCCCGACGAGCCGCCGTCAAGTGTCCGGACGAGTCTCCCGACAGCATCGTAGATCCGCAGTGAGTTCCGACCGCCCCGGTCGCTCTCCGATGCGGCACGCGGCGGAGCGAACCTGATGGACGTCTGGGTCACCATTGGATTCGGGAAGATCCAGATCTGCCCGGCAGCGCCCGCGCCCGCCATGATCCTGACCCCGGCGGAGAGGTCGCTCTCGTTGCCCGCGGCGTCATGGGCGGCGACCGCGTAGTCGTAGTACATGCCCGGCTGGACGCTCGCGTCGCTGTAGGTGGTCTGTCCCTCCGGCACGGTGTCGACGTTCGTGTAGAGGAGATCTCCCTCGCGTCTTCTGTAGACCGTGTAGCCGGCAAGTCCTGCACCGAGTACCGTCTCCCACGAGAGGTCGATCGAGGATTCCCTGGAAGTGGCCGTCAGTCCCTCCGGCGCGCAGGGCGGGGAGAGGTCCGCGGCGCCGTGCGTCGAGAACAACATGTCGTTCGAGACTGCTTCGAGTTCGTGCCCGGCGCTGCTCGAGACCCTGAAGTGGTAGAGCATACGGGTCTCCAGTCCGCCAAGCGCGACGCTGTGCTGTATGACCTTCTCGTCGTCCGCGGCGGTTTGTCCATAACCGGTGTCGGCTCCGTACTCCACGAGGGACGTCGCAGGCAGGTTCGTCGTCCACTGGACCGTGGCCGCGGGTCCATCTACGACGTGAACGCTGACGTTGTAGATGACGAGCAGCTCTGTCTCATCGATCGGAGTTGTGGCGAACGTAAGGTCAGGCGAGGTCGCCTCGTGGCCTCCCACGTCGGTCGAGATGGCCACGAAGTGGTAGAGCGTCCCGGGCGTGAGCCCGTCCAGCACTATGAGGTGCCCCGTGACCAGATCGGCCCCAAATGCCGAAAAATGGCCGTAATCAGGGGTTGTTCCGTAGGCGACCTGGGACGTGGCCGGCACAGTCGTCCACCAGCGGATGGTCGCGGTGGTCTGTGTCACATCGAGAAGTGACACTCCGATGATCTGAACCGCCTCTGCTGCAGTCGTGACGGTCGCCACGTCGGACACGGCCTCGCAGCCGCAATCGTCCACGCTCCTCACTCTGAAGTAGTACGTCTCGTCCATCGAGAGATCACCGACTGTAATCTCGTGGTCCGTCACAGGATCGGGCAGCAACACGACGCCATCGTCGCATGAACTCTGCTGACCGTACTCGATGCGGGAGTCGGCCGGAGTGGTTGTTGTCCACGCGACCCTGAACGACGTCGCCGAGACATCAGCCACGGTAATGTCGGTGATGTACGGGCGCCGGGGGCACGTGTCGAACGATAGCTCGTTGGTGACCGTCCAGTTGCCGAACGCGTCCGTCGACCTCACCTGATAGTAGTACGTGATCTCGGGTGTTAACATTCCGAGTGCCGCTTCGTGGTCGAGCGCGAGATCGAGCTGTTCCGGGGATGAGTCGGAGTAGTTCCCGCTGGACGTTCCGTACTCCACGTGCGACCACGCGGGTCTGTCGGTCTGCCAGCAGAAGACCGCACTGGTGTCGAGTTCGGTGACCGTGCAGTCGAACACCAGCGGAGGCCCCGGCTGACGCAGGCATATCATGCCGATGTCCGGGAGGTCGCTCTGATCGACGGTGAACCCGACGATCCCGAGCGCGTCGGACGCGACGGGTTCATTGTAGAGGAGGGAGTCATCACACGTGATCTCGAAGCCCGCGTTCGGTGTCATTCCCACGAGCACGTGAGAACTGGCCGACGAGCTCTCGGGAGACTCGGCGCGCAGAGTGTGTGTAGGGACACACAACACCAGGGCAAGGATGCCCAGTATTGGGAGCAGTCTTAGTCGTGTCATATGCAATCGCTTGTTGCCGACCCGGTCTCCCGAAGTCGGCGTGCCAACCCGTGCCAACGGAATTGCGAGCATTGTAGTGCTGAGCATGGAACCTGTCAAGTCCTCTGATGCCCAATAATGGGGCATTGCAGTGAAAGCTCGATGACGTGTGCGCACAGTTTGTGTGAGCTGCGACTTGTGTTACTCCGAGTGCGTCGGGATCGCCGGGCTCCGCGCCCGCGGGCCTGGCAGTCAGCAGAGCATATTCCAGGCCCGAGGGGCGTCCGGGAGGCGAAGCGGGGGACCGGAGTGGGCTGCAGTCAGTGGTGAGGCGCCGAGGCCTGGTGAGAGGCCCGGCGCGAGGAAGCCGAGCTACGAGGGAGCGGAACTATGTAGAGAAAGGGGCTGCGAGAGGTCCGGGCTACCTGAAGAGCGCCTTGATGCTGCTCCAACCGGAGTGCTGAATGGGGGAGTTGCAGTCGGGGCAGCCCTGCGCCTTGCTGCCTACCTGAAGGCCCCAGATGTTGTTGGACTGGAGGCAGGGCGAGTTGCTGCACAGGCTCATGTTGCCGCCGTCGATGCCGTAGAGGTCGCAGACGCGCGGGTCAACGAATTCGTTGTCGTGCACGTTCCCGGGCAGGTCGTCACCGTTGGCGTTGCCGAATACGCAGCAGTGGAAGATCTCCGGAGTCCCGCCGGCCACGGCCCTGCCCAGCCGGCCGAACGCCAGCACGCACTGCTCTATCACGGCCGACCTGCCTGGACGTGTGGTCTGGAACCGCACGCCTGCTCCGGTGGCACCCTCGTTGTTCGCCAGCGTGCACAGGCTCATCGTAAGATCGGTGTCCACGAGCGAGATGGCGCCGCCGTCGGCGGCTTCATTGTCGCTGAACGTGCAGGCGGTGATTGTGATGTCCGAATCCGTCGCGTGGATGGCCCCGCCAACACCCGATGCGTGGTTCCCGTAGAACGCGCAGTCCGTGATGCGGGTCGGGCCATGCGTGAGTATTATCGCGCCACCGTCGGCCGACGTGGAGTTGTCGCGGAACATGCAGTCAGAGATGCGTGGGGAGCCGCCTTCACACTTGATGGCGCCTCCGCCGTCAGTCGCGTGCCCGTTCAGGAAGGTGAAGCCGGTGATGTGGGACGTGGAGTCGGTGCCGGTCGAGAGCAGGATCGCCCGGTCGGCGCCCTCGCAGTCGATGGCGATCATGTCGGGACCCGTGAGAGACCACAGTGTGATGTTCTTCCCGCCGAAATCGAGACCGCGATTCCCCAGGCCACGGAACGTCACCGGCACTCCGAGGCTAATGGTCGCGCCGACCATGACGGTCCCGCCGTCGGACACGGCGTCGATCCCATCCTGAATGCGCGAGAAATTAGGGTCCTGGCCGTCGTAGTCGACAAACACTGTGTCGGCAGACGACACGGCCGGGTGGAACGCTGCCACGAGCAGGAGAACACCGAAGACGATGCTCTTCATCTGAAACACTCTCTTCTCGGGGATCCCGGGGTGCGAGCCACACTACCATAAAAGCGTACCCGCTGGTGGCGGTCGCGTCAACTTTGAAACGCGAACCGTTTCATCCCCTGCGACTCGGTGCGTTCTACCTCTCTACGCCGCTAGTCAACCCCTCGACGATCCTTCTTTGAAAGAGCGCGACCAGCGCGAGAACGGGCAGGACGCTCACGACCGTGGCGGCCGCGATGGTCGCCCACGGGAGCTCGTGCAGCCCGGCGAAGAGCGCCAGGGCAACCGGGACGGTTCTGGACTCCGGCGTGGACGTCAGTATCAGCGCGAAGAGGAATTCGTTCCAGGCGAAGATGAAGATCAGCACGGCCGACGTGAACACGCCGGGGGCGGCGATCGGCAGTATGACCTGCAGGAATGCCCTCGCGGGCGTGCACCCGTCGACCATGGCCGCGTCCTCGAGGCTCGTGGGCAGCGTCGAGAAGAAGTGCGTCAGGATCCACACGGCCAGTGGCAGCGACAGCAGGGTGTAGGGGAGGACGAGCGCCGGATAGCGGTTGATGAGCCCCAGTCTCGCCATCCCGATATAGAGCGGGCCGATCATCCCGATGGCCGGGAATATGGCGATGCCGAGGAAGAGGGCGAGGATGGCGTTCCTGTATCTCACCTTCAGGCGAGCGAGGGCGTAGGCCGCCGGAGCGCCGAGGGCGAGAGTCAGCAGGGTCGTCAGCGACGCGACCGCGAAGCTGTTGGCGATGTTCCGCGGGAACTGGTTGACCTCGAAGACAGCCCGGAAGTTCTCGCCGACGGCGGGGCTGGGGAAGTAGTCGAGCGGCTTCTTGTAGAGCGCGTCGGGCGAGCTGAGTGCGACGTTCACGATCCAGTAGAGAGGGAAGAGACACGCGAGCACGAGCAACCCCCTCGCGGCCCAGAGCAAGAGTTTCTTCCCCCGAAAACGTTTCACTGCGCTTCTCCCGACACCTTCATGAATCGTATCAGTCCCAGGCTCAGCACGAACACGATGACGAATAGCGCGACCGTCAACGTCGAGCCGTAGCCCAGGTCGGCGTATCTGAAGAGAACCCTGTAGATGTAGATGGAGAGCGTCTCGGTGCGGGACGCGCCGCCGGTCAGCACCCAGATCAGGTCGAACACGCGGAAGGCGTCCATCGTTCTGAAGAGCACCGCAATGGCTATGAACGGCTTGAGAAGCGGAAGGGTGATCGAGCGGAACACAGCCCAGCGCCCGGCCCCGTCGAGAGCCGCGGCCTCGTAGTACTGGGCGGGTATCGACTTGAGGCCGGCCAGGAGGATGATGGCGACGAAGGGCGTCGTCTTCCACACGTCGGCGAGGATAACGGACGTCATCGCGAGCCTGGCCCCAAGCCAGACGATGGGTTCTCCCATCAGTCCCAGCCGCTCGAGGACGGAGTTGACCAGTCCGACCCTGTCGTTCAGGAGCAGCGACCACAGGGTCGCGGCGACCACGGTCGGAAGCGCCCAGGGCACGATGAGGGACGCGTTCATCGCCATTCGTCCCCTGAGCATCCTGTGGAGGAGGAGGGCGGCCGCGAGCCCGAGCACCAGCTCGAGTCCCACGGAGACGACCGTGAAGTACGCCGTCTGCCCGAGGTCAGACCAGAACAGGTCGTCTGCGAGCAGCCGCGAGAAGTTCGAGAGCCCTGCGAACCCGCGTTCATCAGGGAACTTCAGATTGAAGTTGGTGAAGCTCAGGACGAACTGGGTGAGCACGGGGATCGCGCCCACGACGGTCACGAACGCGAGCGCGGGCGCAAGGAGCCAGAAGGCGAGGCGTGCTCTCTGTCTGGCGTTCATCCGGTGTCGTCTCTCTCGGCCGCTTCCTACCCGGCCATGTTTTCCCTATCCGACCATGCTTTCTCTACTCGGCCATGATCTCCGCCAGTTCCCTCACGATGTTGGCGGCGGCCACCTCGGGCTCGATTCCGTACGTGAGAACCCGATGCACGTTCTCCTGGATGATGTCCGACATGCGCGGGTAATGGGGCGATCTGGGTCTGTTGCGCGTGTTCTGGAAGACATCGAAGAAGCTCACGAAGTGCGGGTTCGCGGCGAGGACGTCGGGGTCGCCGTAGGTGCTCTTGAGTGTCGGCAGGTAGCCGCCCTTGATCGCGCGTTCCTTCATCGACTTCTCTCCGGTGATGAAGCGCAGGAAGTCGAGCGCCTCGTCCGGGTGCTCGCTGAAGCTCGACAGGGCCACGTTCCATCCGCCGATCGTCGAGTAGCTCGTGTTGCCCTCCGAGTGGGGCAGGGGCGCTATCCCGGCCAGGCCCTTTATCTTCGATCCCTCGCCCTCCGCCATGCTCCACGCGTACGGCCAGTTCCTGAGGAAGAGCGCCTGTCCCTCCGTGAACAATCTTCGCGAGTCTTCCTCTTTGTAGGTCAGCACGCCGCCGGGTGAGATGCCGCTGTCGAGGAAGCTGAGCATGAGCCCCAGAGCCTCCACGATGCCGCGCTCCGCGGCGTCGGGCCTCTCGATCAGCGTCTCGCCGTCTAGGTCGCCGCCGACGCTCCACAGGAACTCGAGGAAGTCGCAGACGAGTCCCTCGTAGCGGGCGCCCTGCCAGACGAACCCCTCCATTCCTCTGGAGCCGGCGATCTCGCGACAGGCCTCGCGGAAGTCCGTCCACGTCTCGGGCACCGGGAGTCCCGCCTCCTCCAGCAGGTCCCTGCGGTAGTAGAGCACGCCCGCGTCGGTAAACCACGGCACCGCGTAGAGCCTGCCCGCGTAAGTCACGCTTTGGAGCGGTCCCTCGAGGAACATGTCGTTCTGGATGTAGTCCGCGGGCAGTTCCACGATCCATCCCGCGCGCGCGAACTCCGCCGTCCAGATGACGTCGAGGCTGTAGAGGTCGATGTTCGACTCACGCGCCGACAGGTAGGTCACGTAGGCGTCGTGCTGCGTGTCCGTGCTCGCAGGCATTGCCTGGAACTTGACCAGCACGCCCGGGTGGGCGGCGTTGTACTCGTCGACCAGCGCCTCGGTGGCGCCGGAGGGGTCGTTGCCGGCGGCGAAGACTATCTCGATGTCGCCGCCCTCGGGCGAAGAGCATCCGGTCACGGACAGAGCCACGATGCAGCAGAGTGCGATAATGGCCGTGGTGTTCATTAGAGAAGGCCTCCTGGTTGCCGCGAGGGACCGACGTGCGCGCCGCGGCGCTCAAGGACCGCGGCTGAGACGTGAAGAACACTCATAGTAGGCTCTGACGCATCCGGTGTCAATTGTAGCATCGTGCGATGGAGCATCGTGCGACTTGGGTATGCCCGCGGTTCATGCTATATTCACCTAAGGGTTGCTCGCGCGTCACCGTTCGATGGTGCGTCGCGACGCGACCGGACCTCGGACGGCGTCCCGCACACTTCGGTCGCCGTCCCACCGACGCGCCAAAGAGGAGCCGGCAGCTCCGGAGGTGAGCATGACCAACAGGGAACGAGTCCGCATCCGTTTCGGACCGAAGGCCTCAGGTCGACCAGCGTGGTCCGCCGTCGTGGCGGCACTTGCCCTGGCTCTGAGCGGCCTCAGCGCGACCGCGGCGGCCGAGGTCACCGTTCACGACCCCGGCGAGGCGTTCGCCGGCTACAACCTCCGCGTCTCTCACTATCCGCCCGGTGCAGTTCTCATGGACATGGACGGCAACACCCTGCACGAGTGGAAGTGCCGGTTCGTCGATGCGTTCCCGGGAGTAGACGTTCCCGATGAACCCGGGTTCTCCGATCGTTGGACGAACGCCCGTCTTCTTCCGAACGGTGACGTCCTTGGAATTCTCGGCGGGCTGGGGTTGGTCAGGCTCGACCGAACCTCGCGCATCCTCTGGGCGCACGAGGGCGGGGAACACGATGACCTTGCGGTCACGGAGGACGGCGCGATCTACGTTCTCGGCAGCGCGTGGAACAAGGTGAACTGGGTGAATCAGAAGAATCCCGTCCTGGAGGACTACGTGCTGGTCCTGGGTGCGAACGGTGATGTCATGAATCGAGTGTCGCTTCTCAGCGCGATCTCGGCCTCGGACTTCAGCAACATTACGAAGACCGCGCACATGAGCAGATCCGATCATGTCTTGCGCGCGAACTCGCTGCAGGTTCTCGACGGGAGCTTCTCGGACAGGATCTCGAACTTCGCTAAGGGGAACGTCCTCGTGTCGCTGCGCGGACTCGACACGATAGCCGTGCTGGACCTGGAGTCAAAGACCCTGCTCTGGACTCAGTTCGGTATGTGGTTGGGCCAGCTCGACTCGACCCTACTGCCCGGCGGGGACGTGCTCCTCCTCGAGTATCCGGACGGCGACCCGAGGGTGATCGAGTTCGACCCGGTCACCATGGAAGTGAAGTGGACGTACGAACGGGACTCCGGAGGTTTCGTCGACAATCAATGGGGTGGCGCAGTCCAGCGTCTTCCCAACGGCAACACGCTTATCTCCGAGTCCGGTCGTGGCAGGGCGTTCGAAGTGACGCCGCGCGGCGATGTGGTCTGGGAGTATGCGAGCCCCATGACCGAAGGCGCACGGACCCCGGCGCCGTTCGAATTGACCAGAATAATGCCCGAGTTCCCCATGGACTGGCTCGGCAACTGACAGCCGACGGAGGGCTACATCCGATGCGTTCAGACACGGACCACGGTTTGAAGGGAGCGCCGACGCTCAGAGCGACGGCTGCTCTGTTCCTGCTCGCATCCGTGCTTGTGCTCGGTTCCGTGGTCGCGAGCGGCCAGGACGGGCATAAGTGGGCCAACGACCCGAACGCCGCCTCTTCGAACGTCGGCCCGCCCGGGCGATGGCGGGGAGCTCGCGCGGAATTCGAACCGGTCCTGACGGAGGAGCAGGAGAGGGAATTCGGGAGGCTCCGTTCCATCGGCTATCTTGCGGGTTCGCAACCCGCAACGTCCAACTCCGGCATCACCATCCACGACGCCGCACGGTACTACGGAGGCCTGAACTTCTACACGTCCGGACACCTCGCCGGAGCGCTGCTCATGGACATGGAGGGGAGGGTCCTCCACGAGTGGCGGTATGACTTCCTCCGAGCGTGGCCGGACGAGACCGACTCGACCGAGGTCGACGGCTCCGAGTACTGGAGATGGGCGTACCTCTTTGAGAATGGGGACGTCCTCGCCATCTTCGACGGCCTCGGACTAATAAAGGTCGACAGGAACTCGGATCTCATCTGGAAGCGACTCGGCGGCGAGCACCACGACCTCGAGGTGACCGACGACGGCCGGATATTCGTGCTGACGCGGAAGGTCCACATGCTCGAGCGCGTCAACGAACTCATGCCCGTGCTCGAGGACTTCGTGACCGTTCTCGACGCCGGCGGGAATATGCTGCGTGAGGTGTCCATCCTCGAAGCGTTCGAGAACTCCCCTTTCCGGGGGGCGCCGCGCGCAAGGGGTTACGTGCCGAAGGGAGACCTCTATCACACCAACGCCATCGAGGTGCTGGACGGACGCTTCGCCGACAGGATCCCCGCCTTCAGAGAGGGCAACGTCCTGATCTCCATGAGGACCCAGAGTATCATCGCAGTGCTCGACATGGACACCCGTGAGATCGTGTGGGTCGCGTCCGATCTCTGGCTCGCCCAGCACGACCCCAAGTTTCTCGACAACGGCAACATCCTCGTCTTCGACAACAAGGGCGCGAAGGGGGAATCGAGGGTCGTGGAGTTTGATCCCGTCACGAGAGAGCTGGTGTGGGCGTACGCGGGCGACAGGTCCAACAGCTTCTTCTCTCAGATGTGCGGTGCCAATCACCGGCTCGAGAACGGAAACACCCTGATGACCGAGTCGGATTTCGGCAGGGCGTTCGAGGTGACTCTGAGCGGGGAGATCGTCTGGGAATTCGTCAACCCCCACAGGGCGGGAAAGAGAGACAACCTCATTGCAACGCTGTTCGATGTCTTGAGACTCGACCCGGACTTCCCCTTGGACTGGTTGGAGTGACGGGGGCGCCGGAAGAGAACGGCACGCGCGAGAATTACTGAAGAAGGCCCGCCGAACGGCGGGCCTTCCTGCGTCTGCTTTCAGCTATCGGGAGCCGCCGCGATGGTCCTTCTCGCACCCTGTTGGTAACGGCGCCCTTCCGAGCCCCCCCTCGCCCGGGAAGAATATCGCCGGGTGGGGCGTCTGTTGGTCAGAGCAGGCGGTCGCGAACGTCCGGCGCCGCGGGTCGCGGCCTGATCACCGGCGCAGAGGGGAGGTTGGACATGACACGGATCAAGCGCGCGACGATCGTGCTTCCCCTGGTTGTCCTTTTGCTCGGGGCCATCGTCCCGGTTCTTCTGGAACGGGACGAGGGAGCGCGGGCATCCGATGTGGAGGCTCCTGAGGTTCGCGTCTCCGGCAGGACGGCAGGGGAGTGGGCGACGCTGGCCGCCGAGGCCCTCGAACAGGGCAGGCTGAACAGGGCCCTCTCGTGCATCAAGACGGCGGAGAGCGTCGGCACGGGCGTCCAGTACGCCGCTGAGCTCAAGAGCGTCAGGAGGGCCCGCTGGAGGGTGTCCGAGGTGAATCGGCTGAGCCACCGGCTGAGCGAGGGCAGTGCGGACCACGCCGTGTTCGATGCGTACGGAGCCGTTGTCTCCGCTCACCGACTGGTCACCGTGCTGCCGGGCGAGAGCCTGTGGACGCTCGCGAGAGACATGGTCGCCGCCGGGCGCCGCGTTCCCGCCGCCGATGTTTCGGGGGACGACCGCGACGTATACCGGATGTGGGATTCCCTCACGGCCCTGAATGGCGTGCGTGAGCTGGAAGTAGGAGAGCGCGTGCGCGTCTCACTTCTTCCCGGCGAGCGCGCGGCTCTGGTGGACGCGAACAGGCGTGACCTCGAACGGGTCGCGGCCGCAGCTGCGGCACTTGCGTCAGGGAAAATCGATGAGGCGGCCCGCCTGAGAGGAGAGCTTGAGGGTACGTTCGCCGAATCGACCAGCGGGTACAGATCGTTCGACGGGACGCTGAACGCGGCGATCGCGGAACGAGACGCAAGGCGCGAACTGGATCGCGAGAACACGCTGGCGGAAGACGCCCGCAAGGCACTGGCGCGGATTCCCGAACTGCCGCGCGCCACGCGTCACTCGGAGCGGTTGGACGCGCTCAACGGGGCGCAGGCGGCGCTGGCCGAGGCGGAGGCTCTGCGGGCCGGCGCCCAGTACCCCGAAGCCGCCGAGCTTGTGGCGCGGCTTCTGTCGGAGGAGACGCGGTTCAGCGTCGCCGGTGACGGGGTCGTTCTCGCAGCGAAGCCGCCGGGTGTGACCTACACGCAGGTGGCGCGCAGCGCCGTCGAGTGGATGCTCGAGCGGGAGCTTCGATCGAGCGGCGGACATTTCCCGCGTTCGAACGAAAAATCGCCGGACGAGAGGGCGTGGGCGAGATACCTTGCGGAGGCCGCCCGCGCGGCCGAGGGAAGCGGATCGGATTTCGCCGCGCTCCTCGAGGCCGTCGATGAGGAGATGGAACTCAGGCTCCCCGACCCGGTCGCCTACTTCGCGGACTAGACGCCGGCGGCGGGCTGCCACCCCGCGCGCGGAGCGGGCGCCGCTTTCTGTTGAAGCGCACGTTGCGCGACGCTATCCTGTCCGGGGGGAACAGGTTCCGAGGCATGCCGCACTCGGGCCTTCCCGGACGGGAGGCGCGATGGCTCACTGGACGGATACGTTCTTCACGGGATTCTGGTCCCGGGTGCAGGGGGGCGCCGCAATGGCTGACGCGGCGTCTCGCGAGGCGCGCGTCCTGCGGCGCGTCCTCGGGCTGCGCAAGGGAAGCAGGGTCGCCGACGTGCCCTGCGGAGACGGCCGCATCTCGCTGGAGCTGGCTCGTGCCGGGTGCAGAGTTGTGGGCGTGGATGCCTGCGAACCGAGCGTGCGGCGCGCCCGGCGGAGGTTCCGGGAGGCGGGGCTTGCCGGCACGTTCCGCCTCGGCGACATGCGGGACCTCGCGTTACTCCGCGAGTTCAATGCCGTCATCAACTGGTGGGGTAGCTTCGGCTACTTCGACGATGACACGAACAGACAGGTTCTCAAGGGGTTCGCGGACATCCTGGTTCCTGGCGGACGGGTGCTCGTGGACCAGGTCAACCGCGAGCGCGTACTGAGGCAGTTCCTCAGCAGGCAGGCGTTCCGCGCAAACGGGATCCACATTGTCACCCGGAACACCTGGGACCCGAAACGTCAGCGGATCAACGGGTCCTGGCTCTTCGAGCGCGGGGGTGAACGAACGCGCCGGCGGAGCTCCATCAGGCTCTACACGCCCTCCGAGATGAAGGCTCTGATGGAGTCCGCCGGGCTCAGCGTTGAGCGCATCTGCGACGGCACGACTGGTTCGCCGTTCACGCGCGGCAGCCTGCGGATGTCGACCGTTGGGCGGAAGCTCTAGTTCCCCTTCATCTCCTTGAGGAAACGGAAGTAGTTGCTGTCCGTCGTCAGTATCAGCGTGCTCTCGGCATCCAGCGTCGTCTTGTAGCTCTCGAGCGTCCTTAGGAACGAGTAGAACTCCGGGTCGCGTCCGAACGCCTCCGCGTATATTTTTGATGCTTCGGCGTCGGCGTTCCCTTTCAGTTCCTCCGCGACACGGTAGGCCTCGGACGTTATGCGCTGGAGTTCCTTTTCCTTCTGGCCGCGAATCTCCGCGCTCTGGCCCTGTCCCTCGGACCTGTAGCCCTCGGCTATCCTCTGACGTTCGGAGATCATCCGCTCGTAGACCTTCTGCCGGACCTCCTCGACGTAGTTGACCCGCTTTATCTGCACGTCGATGAGTTCGATTCCGTACCTGGGCATCTGCGCCGCCGCGCGCAGGAGCACCTCGCGCGTGATCCCCAGCCGTCCGATCTTGATCTCTACCTGGGCCTCTCTGGGCACGTCCAGCTCGAATATCTCCATCTCGCGGTCGGTGTTGCGGACGACCTCGATGAGGTCGTGGCTCGTCAGAAGGTCGCGGGTGATGGCGTCGATGACATCGTCCAGCCGCGCGTGCGCGCCGCTCTCGTCGGTCACCGACTGCATGAACTTGAGTGGGTCGATGATGCGCCACCGGGCGAACGTGTCGACCCAGATGTACCGCTTGTCGCGGGTTGGAACCTGACGCGGGCTGCCGTCCCACTCCAGGATGCGCTTGTCGAACACGTTCACCTTCTGGACGAACGGCACCTTGATCTTCAGTCCGGGGTCACCGACCGCGTCACCGATGGGTTTGCCGAACTGAGTGATGATGACCTGCTGCGTCATGTCGACCACGTAGAGCGAGTTAGACAGGACGATGAGTCCGAGGAATGCCACCACCGCGATCACTGCGAGTCTGGTGGTTCTCATTTCCCGCCTCCTTTCCCGTCCAGCTGGAGGAGGGGGATGAGGTTCTTGAGCTCCGGGTCGACGATAAACTTCTGAGGGATTAGCGGCAGGATCTCGCTCATGGTCTCAAGGTAGAGCCTCCGCTTGGTAACGTCTCGCGCCCGCGAGTACTCCTTCCAGACGGCCACGAAGCGTTCGGCGTCTCCCTGCGAGCGGTTGACCCTCGCGAGGGCGTAGCCCTCGGCGTCGCGGATCACCCTCTCGGCCTCGCCCTTGGCCGCCGGGACGGCCTTGTTGTATTCGGACCACGCCTCGTTGATCAGCCGTTCCTTCTCCTGCTTTGCCTCGTTGACCTCATTGAACGAGGGCTTCACGGGGTCCGGCGGATTGACATCCTTGAGGTTGACCGTCTCTATCTGTATCCCGGTTTCGTAGTCGTCCAGGATCTTCTGCATGACCAGCTGCGCCTCGTCGGCGACCTCGCGCCGGCCGACCGTCAGCACCACCGTGACGCTGCGGTCGCCCACGATCTGGCGCATCGACGCCTCAGCGATGTCCCTGAGTGTCTCGGGAACGCCACGCACCTTGAACAGGTACTGCACCGGGTCGCTGATCCTGTACTGGACGATCCACTCGACGACGGCCGCGTTCAGGTCTCCGGTAAGCATGAGCGACTCGGCCGAGAAGTCTCCTCGTCGGTACACCGTGCGTACGCCCGGGCGCTCGGTCGCGAAGCCGAATTCCTCCTTGAAGACGTACTTGACGCGCACCTTGTTCACCTTCTCGACGGCGAAGGGCAGCTTCATGTGGAGGCCGCTCTGGACCGTCCTGGTGTAGGCGCCCATGCGCTTCACCACACCCACCTCGTCGGTCGCGACCGAATAGAACGTCGTCGACAGAAGGATGATGGCCAGAACGACGATGGCCACCCACTGCACCGTGCCCCGGTTGAGTTCGGGCAGCTTCGGCGCTCGTCTGGAATGGACCATCATCTCAGGGTCGTACTTCATGCAGACTCCTTCCGCGGTGGGAGAGGTGCCGCTCACGGGCCGGGTGCCCACGGTGGCGCTTCACTCGCCCCGCAGTGGACAGGGAATACTGCTCCGACTGTTTGTGGTAACGGGAGCGATGGTAGCGGGTGGGGCACAGCCGCGCAACGACTGACTGGGGACCGGCGGCCGTTCTTGCTTCTGGCGCATGGTTGTGATATAATATGGTAGGTGATATCGAATACGTGGAAATGACAAAGGAGTGGACGGCTCGGTGGCGATCTGCCCAGCGTTCCCGCAGTTCGCACCCCTGGTGACCGCTGCTCCACGCAACATCAGGTGCGCGTTGTGCGCGAACGGAGGCAGACATGGCCCGCAGGTCCCTTGCGGCGGTTCTCCTGATCGCCCTGCTCGTGCTCCCTGCTGTGGGAGCACAGAAGACCGTCCTCTACGAGCACTTCACTGCCAGCTGGTGAAGCAGCTGCCCTCAGGCATAAGTTGATGTCTTCAATTTCCAGGATCGCTACACCCGCGACGAACTCGTTCTGGTTCAGCACGATTTCGGTGACACGTACTGGGCCGGCAGGACCGGGCACTACGGCATCACCGCAATGCCGACGGTCTGTGGCGACGGCATGTCGGACGTGTGGCCGCTCTCGGAGCTGGAGGCCGACTACGAGGCGCACAAGCTGGTCTACTCACCTCTGACCATCACGCTTACAGAGAACGGCGAGGGCGACTTCACGGCTCACGTCGAGGCGGAGGCCGCCGTCACCGGCGCGAGGTTCTGCATGGTCGCCGTCCACGACGACAACGTGGCGGCCTACGGCGGAGCCACTTCGCACCTCCTCTATCACGTCGTGCACATGATGACGGCGACCGCGGGGGATGCGTTCAGTCTCGCGGCAGGCGCCAGCACCGACATCAACCACACCTTCACCGTCGATCCGTCGTGGAACTACGACAAGATGGGAGTCGCGTGCTGGGTGCAGGCGCCCGGAGGCACGAACACGAGTCCGAATCCGTTCCGGGGCGCGTCGCAGTTAAGCTTCCTGGCGCCACGTGCCGGTCGCGTGACGCTCACTGTGTACGACATCGCCGGACACAAGGTGGCCGAGATCCTGAACGGTCCCGTATCCGGCGGCGAGCATCACGAGTCGTGGGACGGCACGAGCGGCGGCGTGTCGTGCGCTTCGGGCATCTACTTCGCCAGTCTCGTTTTCGAGGGCGAAGAGCGGGCGCGGCAGAAGCTCGTGAAGCTGAGGTAGGCGCATCTCAGGGCGAGGGCACGCACGGCCGCGTTCACGCCGTCGGACACGACGAACGGGAGGAACGCTTGTTCCTCCCGTCCGCCGCGGGTCCCGATCTGGTGGAGTACGGTCCGGCTACGTCCCTTCCTGCACCAGCCCGACCTGGAAACACCTGGACTCCGCCGTGGCCACTTCCGTTCCGTCGGATCGCACGGCTCTCGCCTCCACCTTGAACACCTTCCCACGCTTCTCGACCAGGCTGGCGGTGACGTCGATCCTCTCGCCGACGTGCACCGGCTCCCTGAACCGGACCGACAGCTCCGCGGTCAGGGCCAGGTAGCCGAGCCTGTTGAGGAGCGTCACCATTGTCTCGTCCAGCACGGTACTCACCAGCCCGCCGTGCACGACGTTCTGGTAGCCCTGGAACTTTCCTGGGAAGGCCACTGACGTGCGCACGTCATCACCGGCGGACTCGAACTCCAGATGGAGTCCGTCCGGATTGCCCTTGCCGCACGCGAAGCACATGTGATCGTCTTCAAATCGAGATGGTGTCATGGCAGCTCCGAATGCTCACTGACCGGTCAACGTCTCAGGATCCTCTACAGGTGTCGCCGGATTCTGGATGATCGATCGCGCTTCCTTCAGGCGGTCCGCCGGCACCATCACCTTGACCGCGCCCAGACCGTCGACGGTGACAGCGAAGAGCTGCTGCGCGGCCTCCATCTTGAGTTCGGCGGGGATGCCCGCCGCTTCCAGCGCCGACCTGATGGCCTGGGCCTCCATCTCACCGTTGGCCGTGTAGACGACCTCGAACCTTGGGCCCCGCTCCGGGGGAGAGGGTTCGTGTTCCATGGGGACTCCTGACCTGGATGGGACGTCTGTTCTGCCACGCCGCGAACGCCCGCGCGCGGGTGCTGCCGGCTGCCGCGAGTTCGGGTCCGGATGTTCCCAGTATAGGAGAGCGCCGAGCGGTCCGCGAGGGAAACCGGGGCACGGCTCTAAAGAGAACGGGCGGGAACTACTCTCCCGCCCGTGTTGCATCGCTCTGTCGCCCCCGGGGGCTACCGGTAGTACAGGGACTTGATGCGGCCCCAGGACGTGTCCTCGACCGGCGTTGTACCCACGAACCAGTCGTAGATCTTCCCGATTATCCTGTCGAACACCTCTGGAGAGGCGCCCGCAAGCTCGATCCCGGACCAGACGGTCCTGAAGGTGACCGTCTCGTTGTAGATGACCACGCCGTCCTGCGCAGCCTCATCGAGATAGAAGCCGCAGCGAGCCGTCGCGGTCGGGTCCGCGCAGTCGGGGAAGAACGGGTTGCCGATGAACACATTGGCCGAGTCGAGAGTCGCGCTCTCACCCTCGAAGATACTCTCGGAGGAGCCTGTGATGTTGGCCGTGTTCGGTCCCCAGAGCACGTCCTGATAGCATTGGTCCAACCCGAGGTAGTCGCGCGGGAATCCACTGCACACACCCATCGTCGGATGCGCGCCGTACATGTAGTCCTGCCCCACAATAAGCAGGTTCCCTCCCGAATCGAGGTAGCTCGCAAGAACCGCCTCATCTGCCGGGTCAATGTTCTGCGGAGCCGACCACCAGTTCTCGCCGGTCAGGACGACGACGATCGGGTAGTTGTTGCCAGTGAGTTCCGGCGGGAAGTTGATCGACCCACCCGAAACCTCGACCGCGCACGTCGCGATCGGAGTCGCCCCCGCGGTAGCGAACGCGGAGTAGTAGAGCGGGGTCGGGTCGGAGAAACCCGGATTGGCGTCGGTGTCGAGGCAGATAAGCACCTCGGCTTCGACCAGCTGGATCTCGTTGAACTGAAACTCCTGCTGAGCAGTGTCGGGCTTGCCCAGTCTGGAATCAGTCGCGAACGCCGGAACCGCCAGTGCCGCGACGAACACGATCATTAGCACTCTCGTCATTACATACCTCCGGCTTCGGGACAAACAGGCACACGCGCTGCTCCCGCTGTCGACGCCCGCGCCACCCGCGAGCACACCCAATGACGCTAGTATACCATAGCTCCCCGAGGCAGTCAAGCAGCCGACCTGTGTCACCCCCCCCTGTGTCACCCAGCGCGGCTGGCCGCCTCGACAGGAGGTCGACCGCGTGATAGCATCTCGGTGCTTGCCGCACACCCGGTGTACAGGTTGTGGCCGACGATTCGCGGGGAAAGCCGATTTGACCTCCCTCTGCTCAGCACGGATGCGAATCCCGTGTGCCCTTGTCCTCACGCTGTTCGGGGCGACGTTCGCCGCGTACGCGCTCACGGCGACCCGGTCCTTCTACTGGGGCGACTCCGCCGAATTCGTCGCCGCGGCCACGACTCTCGGCATCGCGCACCCTCCCGGGTATCCTCTCTACACGCTGCTGGGAGCTCTGGCGGTTCGTCTGCCGTTCGGAACTCCGTTCCTGCGAATGTCGCTTCTCTCGGCGCTCTTTGCCTCGGGGGCAGCGGCGGTGGCCGCGCTCATCGTGTGGGTGACGACGGGCCCATCGCTTCAGACGATGGGGAGGAGGGCTCTCCCGCGGGCGGCCGGCGCCCTCTTCGCGGGCGCAACCCTTGCGTCTGGGACTACATACTGGTCACAGGCCGTGGTGCCCGAGGTCCACTCGCTGTCGGCCTTCCTTGCGCTGTCGGCCCTGTTGTTGTTCGCCATCTGGAGCCGGACCCGCGGCAGTAACGAAACGAGACCGCCGTCCGACGCCGGTGATCCGCCGCGGTTCCTGCTCCGGGATGGTCCGGTCGTCCTGATGGGGCTCGTTCTGGGGCTGGCGCTGGCGCATCATCTTACGGTCGCGTTCCTTGCTCTGCCGCTCGCGATAGCCCTGTTCAATTTCGGGAGGAGACCGTCGTTCCGGGCGGCGCTCTCGGCCGCCGGGCTTCTCGCTCTTGGCCTGTCCCTCTACGCCTACCTGCCCATGCGCGCGGCGCACGATCCGGCGGTCCTCTGGACCCCCATCGGAACGTGGCGGGAGCTTCTCGACCACATCACGGGGGTGCAGTACGCGCCGCTCCTGTTCGGAGCGCCACTCGTGGAGGTCTCGCACAAGATGACGGTCTTCGCGTCGGGCATCCCCCGGGAAGTCACGTGGGTCGCGCTGGCTCTTGCGGTTCCCGGATTTGTGGCGTTCTTCCGGACGACGCGCGTCGTCGCCATCGTTCTTGTCTGCTGGAGCCTCCTTGTTCTCGGGCACGCGGCCGTCTATCGGATTCCCGACATCGCCAGCTACTACGTCCCGGTGTATGCGGCGCTGGCGATCGCCGGTGGCCTCGGTCTGTGCGCCGTGGCATCGGCGCCCTGGTGGAAGCGCGCGGCTCCGCCCATAGCGTGGCTCGCGCTCGCGGCCGCCGTGGCGATACCGGTGATGCAGGCCAGGAACGGCTGGTCGGCGAACGACCGGAGCGTGAGAGACGACGGAAAGGTCTACCTGGAGCGCATGCTCGACTCCATCGCGCCCGGCGGCGTAGTGCTGACGATGACCGACCGCGTCCTGTTCCCGCTGTCTTACGCGCGCTACGTCGACCGGACCCGCGAGGACTTCTCGATAATCTGCATTCGGGAGTACGCGCCGCACCTCGAACAGTGGTGTCCAGGAGTTCGCTTCCCGGCGGAGGACCAGCTCTGTTCCAGCTTCGAGAGCTGGTCGGCACCCCCGACCGAGGCCGCGCGCGAGTCGATCCCCGTCGGGAACTATCTCCCACTGCTTGTCTCCATGAACGTGGCTGAACGGCGTTTCTACGCCGACGCCGACCTGGGGCGGAGGGTGTTCCCGGATCGGACTCTGCCGCGCGGTCTTCTTGTCGAGATAGTCGCAAGCCCCGTCGACTCGATCCCTGCCGAGGAGTGGGCCGAGCACGATGCCTTCTGGGACCTTGTCCTGCGAGAGGTGGGGTCCGAGCCGTCTCCTGACGAGCGAACCGCCGAGGCATACGCGAAGACGCTCGCGGAGCAGGGGATGCTGATGATCGACAGAGGGGACATCGACTCCGCCGTCGATGCACTCGAAAGGGCGTGCGCCCTGGCGCCGGGCCTGCCGCTCTGCCACAGCAATCTCGGGGTCGCGTACGACAAGAGCGGGAGACGCGAGGACGGCGTCGCGGAGTTCGAGACCGCCATCGCCCTCAACCCCGGGCTTGCGGAGCCGCATCACAACATCGCGGTTGCCGCTCGGCGGAGCGGCGACGTGGCTCGAGCGAAGAGGGAACTCGAGGCGGCGATCGCGCTGCAGCCGCGGAGCCCCTCCTTCAGGATGGAACTCGGCGGACTCCTGGAAGAGCAGTCCGAGTTCGAAGGTGCGGAGCTGATGTTCAGGAGCGCCGCGGCCCTCTCCTCAGATGAATGGGGCGCGAGCCTCGCCTACGGTGACTTCCTCAGGCGCAGGAGACGGTACTCGGAGGCCGTGGCGGCGTACCAACGCGCGGAGGAACTCAGGCCGAATTCTTCCGGCGCGCTCCGCGGGTTGGGTCGCTGCTACTGGGCTTTCGAAGACAGAGAGCGGACTCTCGAAGTGATGCGACGGCTCGTGGAGCTGCAACCGCACAACCCGTCCGTCAGGTTCGATCTCGCCGCGATGCTGCATCGTTCGGGACGGGGTCGCGAAGCGGCGCTTCTGCTCGATGATGTGATCCGCATCCTCCCGAGCATGTGGGAGGCGAGGGCGCTCAAGGCAAGCATACTGGCTGAGCTGGGGCGATACTGGGAGGCGCGCAACCTCTTCGAGGAGGCCGCGGATCTCGGTGCCTCGGGCGACGGCTTCTGGGAGAGATGGGTGGCGATGGAAGCGGACCTGGGTGAAGATGGACGCGAGGGGGCGGTTCGAGAGCGTGCGGCCTCGTCGAGCGACACGCGAGGTGACGCCGGGTCACGCGCTGTTGCAGAGTGACTGGTTCTCCTGTAGTATGGAACGTGGTCCTTGCATACGTGATGTGCAGGGGGCGCCGACGGCCGGCTCAGGAAGCATCACAAAGCGGCGAAACGGAAGAGCGGGGCATGAATACCGACGGGCACGCTGGCCGTGATGCGCCGGCCGGCACGCAGCGACAGGTCCGCTTCACGAGCAGGGAGATCGCTCTCCTTGGTCTGATGGCGGCGCTGTGGGGTGTGATAGAGATCACCGTCGGCGGGATGATCAAGACGTGGCACATTCCGTTCGGCGGCTCGTTCCTCTCGACTTTCGGTGTCGTCATATTGCTCACGGCGCGTGGCAGCGTGCCGCGCAGGTGGTCGTCGATACTGATCGGGGTTGTCGCCGCCGGGGTGCGTCTCGCCTCCGGGTTCGGCGGCGCCGTGTTCGCGGCGATCGGCATAGTCGCCGAGGCGCTCATCGTGGAGCTCGTGCTCAGCCTCTGGCCGAGTTCGCGGCTGCGGGCTCGTCTGCTTGCCGGTACTCTGGCCGTGATGTGGGCGCTGGTCCATCCGTTCGTCGTGCAGGGATACATGGCGGGCCTGGGGCCGGCGAAGGTCTATTCGGTTACCATCGGGCTGATCGCCGGGCAGGAGTCTCTCGGTTCCGGACAGGCCCGGTTGGTATTTCTTTCGTTGATGCTGGTTCACGCGATTCTGGGGGTTTGCGCCGTGCTCTTCGTTGACAGGATCATCCTGGCTCCATCCGCGCGCGCGGACGGTTCCGCTGGGAAGGGGGACCGAGGTGGCAGCGCAGGCGGGTCGTCCAACGGAGTCGGAAGAACCGGACTCCTGGTCGTGCTCGCGCTCGCGCTGTTGCTGACGGCAGGCGTCCCGGACGCTGTCGCGCAGCAGTCGGAGTCGTCGCGTGTGGCCGCCGGCGTCGGCCCCGCGGGAACCTACTGGTTGCTTCCGGAGTTCACCGTCGTCGGCTCGAGACTCTTCGGGCCCTACACGGTGTTCGAGCTGGAGTCGGAGGATGTCCAGGACACGGGCTCCGACAACCTGTCCGACGCTCTCAGCCTGGTGCCGGGAATGATCGTGCGGACGAACTCACGCGGCGAGGCCAAGCTTTCGACCCGCGGGCTTGCTGAGCGCGAGATCGTCGTTCTGGTGGACGGAGTACCCATCTCGGACCCCTACAACGGCTCCGTCAACACCGGCATGATCCTGAGCGGCGCCATAGGCAAGGTCAGCGTGACCAAGGGCCCGGTGGCGAGCGTCTACGGGGCGAACGCGCTCGGGGGAGTCATCGAGGTGACGACCGCGGGGAGCAGTCGAACGGGTCTCAGCTACCTTCTGTCCACGGGCAGCGACGGCCAGTACTCCGGCTTCGTATCCGGCGGAGGCAGCCTCGGCGCCGTCCACCTCACCGGCGGGCTGGCCGCCAACGGGGGGAACGGTTTCGGGCTTCCCGAGTCGTACGGCGCTGAGCGATGGGAAGACGGCGGACGGCGGGACTACTCAGGTCGTGAGGACATTTTCGCCTGGGGTCGTGCCTCGTGGAAGTTGAGCCGCACCGCGGACGCCTCCATCTCGATGCAGGTTGCCGACGGAAGGCGCGACGTCCCAGCTTCGACGAGCGCCGATCGCCCGCGGTTCTGGAGTTTCCCTTACTGGCGGGAGACCCGCACCATCGGGTCGGTGGGATGGCAGCCGAGCGACGCGCTTCACGTCGAGGGCAAGTTCTTCTACGGCACCAACGATAATCAGCTGGCCGCCTATTCCGACTTCGAGCGTACCGACCGACGGTGGCTGTCGAGCGTGTCGAACCGCGTCTACGGCGGATACGTATACACCGAACTCGACGCGTTCTCGGGTCAGCGTCTCTCGGGGGGACTGAACGTCAAGCGCGATGTCGCCTCCCTGCAGTCCGATATCGGAGAGGAGTGGCGTGACCACGAGGCCATCACCATGTCACTCTTCGGACAAGACGTGGTGACGCTGGGCCGTGATGACCTCGTGGCCGTCGCCATCAACGCCGACGCCATGGCAGGAGAGGAGATCTCGCTCGTCAGGGTCAATCCGCAGGCCTCCTGGAGCAGGCGACTGCCGGCCGACCTCACGCTCCGCCTGCTCGGCGGAATGAAGACGCGTTTCCCGACGCTCAAGGAGTGGTTCAGTCCCGATATCGGCAACCCTGATCTCAGGCCCGAGATGAGCACCTCGATCGAAGCCGAGATCATCAAGCGAACGTCGCGTGGTTCCAGGATTTCGCTCCTCGCGTACGAGCAATGGGTCGACGACATGATCGTGTCGTCGGGCGGTGGAGATCCCTGCCGGAACGTCGGGTCCGTGACATCGTGGGGAACGGAGCTGGGCGTGCGGCACAATCTCTCGAGTGAGCTGGACGTCAACCTGAGCTTTGCGATGACGTCCGCCCGCGACACCGAAACGGGCGCCAGCGTGCCTCTTGTGCCGAAGACCATGGTGGCGGCACTGGCCACATACACGCGCGGTCCGGCGACCTGCCTGGCGCGGGTCACCCGCGTGGGGTCTCGGCCCGTGTCGAGCGGCGACGGGTTACCGCCATACGTCCTGATGGATCTGAGAGGCATCTTCGAGACCGCCTGGGGTGACTTCTTCGTGGGTGCCGAGAACGTTCTAGACGTCCTGTACGAGGACGAAGGTGGGTTCCCGCAGTCCGGGCGAAGGTTCGAGTTCGGCGTCATGAGGGAACTCCAGCGTTAGCGAACCACCCCGCGACGCCCGCGGGCCGCATTCGGAGGACAGACTCGGGCAACCGAGGACGCGCGCCGGCATCCTAGTACATGGGTGTGTGTCACACCGGTGTGTTTGGTGCGTTTGTGCCCGGTTCGGCCCGCTTCGTGGAAGGGTTCGGCAGCCGGGAGAGCTTCCTGCTCACAGCATCGAGGGCGAGACATCATGATCGAGGGAATGCATCCTTCCGGTCGCCGCCTGGCGCGGATGGCGATCGCAGCTGTTCTTCTGGCGGCAGTTCCTCTGGCGAGTCACGCCGCGGAAGCGCTCAGGCGTGAGGCAGAGGATTACCCGACGTACGGATCGTACGACATCGGCGGCTACGACATCACGGAGTCCTACTGCAGCTACGCGAGCCAGGGTCTCGCCGTCGATGGTCTGGACATTCCGGACGAGTGGTTCAAGCTCAAGGTGACCTTTCCGAGCGCCGGCTGCTACACCTCGTGGATCGACTACCAGAGCGCGTACGGTGACACGGTCGAGTTAGCGGTCAGGCTGCTGGATTACCCGACGCCCGGGGACGAGCTCAGGGCCGACTACGTGCTGATCGACGGCTTCGGCTTCGGCTGAGGCCCTCTGCTCAGCGCTGCCGGGAGCAGCGAGTTTTGCGTGGAGGCTGGAACCTACTTCCTGCTGGTGCAGCACGTCTCCGGTGGGATGGGTCGCGTCGACTTCGTCGAGTTCGAACCGACCACGCCGGTGGAAGCGATCACCTGGGGTCGCATTAAAAGCATGTATAACCAGCCCGCTCCTTAGTGCGCGGGCACGGCCGGACGCACCCCCGACAACCCCATAGGAGGGAGCATGCGCCATCTCCTTCTGACGCTCGCCGTGCTGGCACTGGCGGGCGTCGCTGCTGCCGACGACGCGATCGTGGCTCGCACCACGATCGGCGACGTCCCCCGAACATACACGCATTTCATGAACGCGCAGGAAGCCGCCCTCTGCCGTGCTAACGCCGCGGCCGGGGGCATCTCCGCGTACTTTTTCAATCCCGCGGTCGTCGCTGATATCTCGGGCATATCCGGCCAGGCCACCATGCGCGTCAACGCGAAGTCGCGGAACTACCTGCCCGAGGGCGACGACTACCTGGATGCGTCCGACGACGTCTTCCTTTTCTCTCAGGCCGTTGCGGCCAAACGCAATGAGATGTACGCTCTTGGATTCGGCTACTCCTGCCCGTCCTACAGGAATCTCGAGTTGAGCGGCCGCGTGGATGGCGCCTCCTACCAGGGCGTTTTCCAGGGAGGTCTGCGCTTCTTCGAAGTGCTCGCGGCAACGAGGATCGGCTCCGAAGGCCAGGGGGCGATAGGGATCGCCGCCGGGATAGCCAGCCTGAACGAGAGCGCGACCGAGAAGGGAACGGAGCAGAGGTACATTCGCACGGCCGAGATGGACGGGATCGCGACATCGGTGGCCGTGGGCTTGACCTTCGACGCCACGGAGCGGCTGGTGTTCGGTGTGGGCTACCGCTTCAGTACGGCCTTCGATGTGGAAGGCGAGTGGCACACGGAACTGCCCGGCGACGGAGTTTCCACGGGCACGACGAAGACCGAGCCGGTCGCGGTGGTCGGTGCGCGCTACACGCCCCTCGACAACTACACCATCTACGCAAGCTACATTCACGAGGGCTGGACCAAGGCGGAGTCCTCGTTCGCGGCCTACTACGATACCGACGAGTGCGCGGACTGCAACGAGAACGAACATCGCAGAGACGAATTCGGGAGCGCGCTCGGGACGGCGGCAATAGGTGGGGAGGGGACCGTGCTCGACGGGAGACTCACCGTTCGAGCCGGCTTCTCGATGCCGATAGGTTCTGACCTCGACAATGCGGTAGAGCCCGAGTACAGAGAACTCGTTCCGGAATACGCGGCCGGCGTGGGCGGGACGTTGAGGTTCGAAGAGTATTCGGTAGAGGCCGCCTTCGTGCGGGAGCTGTACGCGGACGGGCCGGAGAGCGAGCAGGTGGTCAACCACGGTATCTACGTGACCGCGGGGTACGACTTCTGATCGACGGACGAGCTACAAAGTGAGCGGGTGACATGAAAATAGCGGTTGCCATGAGCGGCGGAGTGGACAGCTCCGTCGCTGCTCACATTCTGAAGGAGCAGGGGCACGAGGTCATCGGCCTCACCATGAAGATATGGCCCTGTGGCGCCGAAGAGAACGGCGGCGGCCGCACGTGCTGCGACCCTGACTCCATCAGGGACGCCGAGCGCGTCGCCGGAGAACTCGGGATACGTCACTACACGCTGGGTATGCGCGGAGCGTTCGAGAAGGCCGTGGTCCGCGAATTCCTCACTGAGTACGCTGCAGGCAGGACCCCCAACCCCTGCGTGACCTGCAATCGCCTCATCAAATTCGACCCGTTCCTGGAGAAGGCGTCCGCGCTCGGAGCGACGCACCTCGCAACGGGGCATCATGCCGTCGCCGCGCGCGACGACTCGAGCGGCGCACACCTTCTGCGGAAGGGGAGGGACCGCTCCAAGGATCAGAGCTACTTCCTTTACGTCCTCACGCAGAAGCAGCTGCCCAGAGTGCTGATGCCGGTGGGCGCCATGACGAAGGCCAAAGTGCGGGACGTCGCGAGGGCCGCGGGATTGTCCGTCTCGGAGCGCGCCGAGAGCCAGGATATCTGCTTCGTGCCCGACGGCGACGTCGCCGCGTTCTTCCGTCTGCTGATGCCCGAGGCCACGCGGCCCGGCCCCATAGAGGACCGGGACGGGAACGTGCTCGGCGAGCACCGGGGCATGGCCCTCTACACGATAGGGCAGAGGAGCGGACTCGGGCTGTCTCGCCCCAGACCGACCTATGTTGTCCGGATAGACGCGGTGCGCAACGCCGTCGTCGTCGGTGACGACGAGGAGCTGTACTCATCGGAACTCACGGCCTCCGATCTCAACTGGATCGCGGGGGCTCCTCCCGCGCGTGAGTTCCGGGCCGAGGCCAGGATCCGCTACGCGGCGGAGCCCGCTCCCTGCACCGCCCGCGTTGACGGTGACGCTCTCACCGTGGCCTTCGCCGGCCCTCAGCGGGCGATAGCGCCCGGCCAGTCCGCGGTGCTCTACGACGGGGACGTCGTGCTCGGAGGCGGCGTGATTCAGTAGTCCCCAGGCCCGTTCCCCCATTGACCAAGCGCCGCCTGGGCCGGCGCGGACGGGAGAGGACTGCCCGTGGCGTCCGGTGTGCATTGCTGCCAGCTTCGCGCTCCCGGTGTGGAGAAGCGGCATCCGCGTGACGCTCGTCCGCTAGTGCGGAGTCCGGGGGCACATCAGAAGCGTGTCTGTGCGTTCGAGAGGGAGGTGCATCATGAGAACATCCTTCTTCGCCATCTTCGCGGCTGCAGTACTCCTCGTCGCGTCACCCGCCTGGGCACAGGACTGCAGTGAGGAAGTCGTGCTCGAGACGTTCGACGGCACGATCCTGATCTCCCACATTGAGGCGTTGTACAACTGCTGCTGCACGGTAGGCAGCGAGGTGCTTCGGGACGGTTTCTGGATCGACGTCCACGAGTACGAGCACCTCACCATGGGCGGATGCGATTGCCTGTGCTGCTTCGGGGTGGAGGTCGAGATCGCGGGGCTCGAGTCCGGCGTATACACCGTGAGCATCATCAAGCACACCGAGCACGGGAGCGTCGAACTGGTAGGAACGTGGCCGGTCACCGTGACCGGGTCGTGTCCTCCGCTGATCCGCACGACATACGTGCCCTGCGACGAGACGGGCATGGCGGATGAGGGGACCTGGGGCACGATCAAGGCGCTCTACAGGTAGGCCCTTAGGTACGATCTCGAGCCGGTTGCCGGAGCTCCGGGCCGGCGGCTCCCACATAGCGGCAAGAAGGCGCGGCCTCGTTGACGAGGCCGCGCCCTTGCGTCTTCTTGCGGCACTGATGATGGCTGCTGCTCCGAACAAGCGGATTGGCCGACGCGCTCGCGCCCCGGCCACGGGTCAGCCGATGAATCGGTAGCCAATTCCCCGTATGGTCGAGATGACCTCGCGTCCGGTCGCTGAAGTCAGTTTCGACCTCAGTCTGCTGACCAGAACGTCTACCGTCCGCCCCACGACCTCGACCTCCGCTCCCCAGACGAGATGCTTGAGCTCCTCCCGCGTGCACGTCCGCTCACCGTTCAGAGCGAGCGTGTGCAGGAAGCGGAACTCGCGCTCGGAGAGGTCGATCGGCAGTCCGTCGATCTCAACGGTCAGGTCGCCGGGATTCATCCTGACCGCACCGCAAGAGACCGGCTCTGTGAAGAGATCCGGGTCCTTGCTGACGGATAGGTCGAACATCTCGTTGACCCTCGTGACGACCTCGTCCACGCTCGACCAGCGCAGGATCGGCTTCTCGATCGCTCCGCCCTTGAACGCACAATCGTCGATCGGGATGCTGGCGTCGCACACTACCACCGTTCTCACCGGCTCCGACGTGCCGTTCGATTCGAGTATCCTAGCGAGGTCCCTGCCGCCGATATCCCGAAGATGCAGACCCACAACCACGAGGTCCGGATGCTCCATCTGGACGAACCTGAGCGTCTCTCTGCCCGTCCCCGCCTCGGACGTCGCGTAGCCTGCGCTACGCAGTGCGCGGGCCAGCTGGCTCAGGATAGATGGGTCGCGTTCTGCAACCAGTATCTGCTTCGGAACCGACATTCCCTGAACCTCCCCCGGGGAGCCGCCCAGTGAGGCGGCCTTGTGCCGTGGTCTTCTTAACAACTGGACAAGATGCAAGAGTTGTGCCGAAGAAGAAGGTTCCTGAGAGGCGAAACAGGCCTCTGTACGGCCTCTAGAGGCCGTTTGGGAGCCCTGTGTACCCCTGCACTGGGTGGTAGGGTAAGGCGCCATGCCGGATGCCGCGCCGGTGCGCGTGCGCGTGCGCTCGGTCTGTGAGGATCGCCGCGTCGTGCGCCCCCGAGCGCCCGAGAGCGCTTGACCGACGTTGCTCCTCGCTCTTAGACTCGGTTCTCTTTCCGGAAACGCGCGAACGCGAGCCCACTCCCGATCCGGAGTACGGCGTCTACCACTGCTTCCTGAGGGACCCGAACGGGTACCTGCTCGAGATACAGCGTTTTGATGACCCCAACTGGAACGGATAGTGGAGCGAGAACGTTGCGGCTGCAACGTCGGGGCCGCGACCATGCCTAAGGAGTAGCCGATGAACTGCGTTCGAGGGAAGAAGGTCTACACCGGCAAGAAGGTCATGGATGATGCCTACGTGGTGTTCAACGGAACGAAGATCACCGGGGTGTCGAAGGAGAAGAAAGGCAAGCTCCTGGGGAGTTTTCCGGTCGTGACACCGGCCTTCATCGACGCGCACAGCCACATCGCGATGGTCCGGGCGGGAGAGCCGGGAGCGGAGGCCGAGGCCAACGAACACATGGACTCCATCCTGGCGGTCCCTGATGCTCTGGACTCCGTTCAGATGGACGACGCGGCGCTCATGGATGCGATCGAGGCCGGTGTGCTCTATTCGTGCGTGCTGCCCGGGAGCGGGAACATCATCGGTGGTCTGTCGGCCGTCATCAGGCATTACGCCAAGAACACGACCGACGCGCTTGTGGCGAGGGCCGGGGTCAAGGCGGCGTTCGGATACAATCCGATGTCAACCGTCGCCTGGAAGGGCACGCGGCCGTCGACACGCATGGGCGCGCTGGCGATACTCCGCTCGAAGCTCACGGACGTCTCGCAGAAGGTGGCGAAGCACAAGAGGGCCAAGGGCGCGAAGAAGCAGGAGATCACCTTCACCGCCGAAGAGGCCGTGCTCCGAGACGTGCTCTCCAGGAAGCAGGTCCTCCGCGTGCACGTGCACAAGATAGACGACATCGCGGCGCTGCTTCGGATCGTCGACGAGTTCAAGCTCAAGGTGACCGTCGAGCACGCGGGCGACGTGCACGAGCCCGAGATCTTTGCGGAACTCAAGAAGCGTCGCATCCCAGTCATCTACGGACCGACCGACTCGCTTGCCTACAAGGTCGAGCTCAAGCACGACTCGTGGCGCAACATCCGCCATCTCATGGAGTCGGGCGTCGAGTACGGACTCATGACCGACAACCCGGTCAACCTGACTCGGTTGCTCTTTCTGCAGACACGCTGGTTCACGCGACTGGGGCTTTCCAAGCAGCATGCCATCGAGCTCGTGTCGCGCAAGAATGCCGAGCTTCTGGGAGTAGATGGATTCCTCGGGACGCTGGACAGGGGCAAGTGGGCCTCTTTCACGTGCTGGAACGGGGACCCGTTCGACATCACCTCCTATCCGGTCGCGGTGTACGGCGAGGGCGAGCTGCTCTTCTCCGACTGAGCGGGCCGGGGCGTGCCGGATTCGCAAGCCCGGCCCAGTGAGGCGCCATGAGTGAGCAGCGGAAGGCCTATCTCTACGCGATGGCGGCCGTGCTGCTGTGGTCGACCGTGGCCTCGGCCTTCAAGCTATCTCTGAGGTATCTGGACTGCCCGCAGCTGCTTCTCTACTCGTCGGTCGTCGCTACGGTTCTGCTCGGCGCGATTCTCGCCGTGACCGGCAAGCTGGGACACGTGTTCCCGTGCTCGTGGCGCGAGTGCCTCAAATCAGCGGGGCTCGGGTTTCTCAATCCCTTCCTCTACTACGCCGTGCTGTTCAAGGCCTACGACCTCCTGCCGGCGCAGGTCGCGCAGCCGCTGAACTACACGTGGGCCATCGCTCTCACGCTTCTCTCGATTCCCATTCTCAAGCAGAGAATCGGCGCGCGGGACATCGCGGGCGGCCTCGTCAGCTACGCGGGCGTGCTCGTCATCTCGACGCGCGGTGACGTCTTCTCCCTCTCGGTCGCGAGTCCAACGGGAGTGTTGCTTGCACTTGGCAGCACGGTTGTGTGGGCGCTCTACTGGATCTACAACATCAAGGACGACCGGGACCCCGCCGTCAGGCTCTTTATGAATTTCGTCTTCGGGTTGCCGGTCGTGTTCGTCTACTGTGTGGTCTTCTCGGAACTCCGTGTGGCGAACCCGCTCGGGCTTGTCGGAGCGTCCTACATCGGGGTCGTCGAGATGGGCATCGCGTTCGTCATGTGGCTCTCGGCGCTCAGGTTGTCCGAGAACACTGCGAAGGTAGGCAACCTCATCTTCATCTCACCCTTCGTGTCGTTGTTCTTCATCAGGGCTCTGGTGGGGGAGGAGATCCT
The DNA here is from genome assembly GCA_043819135.1 of Candidatus Eiseniibacteriota bacterium. Taxonomy (GTDB): domain Bacteria; phylum Joyebacterota; class Joyebacteria; order Joyebacterales; family Joyebacteraceae; genus JALGZG01. Next base: position 54,933 of record JBDRFG010000034.1, read on the forward strand.
GACCGCGACCGTCCTGGGGCTAGTGCTTGTGGTGGCAGGGATAGCGGTCCAGAGAGTGGGCAGGAGAACCGCGCCGGAGATCGACGGCGGCCAGCGACGCCCCCCCCACGGCGGAATCTAAGGACGAGCGAGTGCTTCTGACGACGGGTGCGCTGTCGGGCGCTTCTGCCGGGCGACCGCACAGCAAGGGGGCAGGTGATGGCGGTACGGAAACTCATTACGATAGACGAGGACAAGTGCGACGGCTGCGGCCTGTGCGCCACGGCGTGTCACGAGGGAGCGATCCAGCTTATCGACGGCAAAGCGAAACTAGTCAGCGAATCGTACTGCGACGGATTGGGCGACTGTCTGGGGGAGTGCCCGCGGGACGCCATCACCATCGTAGAGCGCGAGGCGGCGGATTATGACCAGACGGCCGTGGACACTCATCTGGCCCGCATGGCGCGGGAGAAGAACGACCCGGCTGCGCAAGCCGGGGGAGGGTGTCCGGGAGCCGCACTGAGGAGCTTCGATCCTCAGACAAGGTCCGGAGGCGACGCATCCGACCGGCCGTCACGACTCGGTCAGTGGCCGGTCCTGCTCAATCTCGTTCCTCCGAACGCACCCTTCCTCAAGGGGGAGGACCTTCTCATCAGCGCTGACTGCGTCGCCTACGCCACGGCGAACTTCCACGAGCACTACCTCGCGGGCAAGACCCTGGTCGTCGGCTGCCCGAAGTTCGACGACGTCCAGCACTACTACGAGAAGCTCAAGGCCATGTTTCTGGAGGCCAGGCCGCGCTCCATAACGGTGACCAGAATGCAGGTTCCCTGTTGCGGCGGTCTCTCGAATGTTGTGACACGCGCGAGGAATGAGACGGTGCCCGACACCGGCCTTTCCGTGGTGACGATAGGCATTAGGGGAGAGGAACTGAGCGTGGAGGCGATTCCTCCTCCCGCGTGACACCGCGTGTCCGGGCGGGCAGACGGGAGCAGCGGAGAGGCGTCGACCGGTGAGGTCGACGCCGATCTACGTACGGAACGACGGCCTTTTCCGACGCGACGGTGCGACGCCCACGACGGCCGCCACGGCGGCAGCCAGGACGGCCAGGGCGAGAACGACAAACGCCAGCCGGCGCGGAGTCCACGCGCGCGCGGGAGCGGAACCTCCCGCACCCGTGAGTTCCTCATCGGCAGAGGCAAGCCAGTCCACGACGCTCGCCAATAGCTCCGTGCTCCCCGGAAGCTGCGCGGCCAGGTCGTCTCTGAACATCATCGAACCGGCGAAGACCACCACTCTCGTCGGTGCGCTCGTCTCGACCATTCCCACAGGCTCGGTGAACTCGACTTCCCTGCCCCTCTGTACGATCACTTGCTGTCCGGCGAACGCGCTCCGGAACGTGCCATCGACCGCGACGGCAAGCGGGAAGCCCTCCGCGCCCGCGACCCGATGGACGTCATCGAACTCAGCGGGCGGCTCGAAGCCCAGCCCCGGGTCGAGGTCGGCGAACGCCGATACCGTCCATGAGTCGGGCGACGATCGAAGCAGCACGGACGTCCCGACGATTCCGGACCCTGCTTGTCGCACTGTGATCGACGACGTCCAGGCCATGGGAACGCTCGTGAGGCCGGACACCGCCGGGTGTGCGCCCGAGATCCCGGGTCCGCGCACAACGGGCCAGTAGGGGTAAGGAGAGGATGTGTTAATGCTGCCCCAGGCCGCTCCGCCTGCGCACGCGTTGTCGAGCACGAGGTCCGGGTTCACCGTGATGCCGTAGGTGCTCAGGAACGCGAAGATATTGCTCTCCGAGAGATTCGCCTGCGTGCTCGCTCCCGGGATCGAAGCGGCGTCCAGCAGGAATGCCGCGCGACCACCGCGCATGAGGAACTGGTCGAGCACGTACAGCTCGGCGTCGGGTATGTCGGGTTCTCCCGCGACGACGACGACGTCGATGCCGCCCAGGGACGCCGCGCCCTCCGAGAGGCGCACCTCCGCAACCGTGCGGGTCCCGCGCAAGGCCTCAGCGACTCCGGACAGCTGTCCGCCCAATGCGGGCTCGCCGTGCCCGGTCACGAATCCGACGGCGGTCCGGTCTGGCCGGCCTCCGCCCTCCGTCGTTGCGGCATCGGAGTCGCCGCTCGTGGCAGCGCCGGCCGTGTCGGCTTGGGCGAGGGCCGACACCAGGGCGGCGGCAAGACAGAGACACACTGCGGATGTGAGCCTGTTGGTGGCGCGCGCGTGTGCGAGCGACCGTGGTGCGCCGGGTTGGCGTCGAGTGGAGCGGCCGCGCGCGCTTTTTTTCTTGCCGGTCGGTGTCGTCATCGTTGCCCCCCGCTGGATTTCCAGCGTAGTCATACGACGTTTATAACTGTTGAGCCCGCACCGCGCAAGCGACTTAGGGTGACGTACATTCAACTACGCGTTACGTCCTCTCGCCCTCCAGCAGACCCGCGTCCCTGCCGCCCGGCCCAGGAAACGACTTGACCGCCAGGTCGCCGTGTGCCAATAATATGAGCGTCCCCACTGCGTAGGTTACGAAGCGTCCGGAATCCCACACGTCATCGCCTGGTGCATCTTTGAAGCGGAACGGCGGCGCTGTGATGGAAGTAGATTACTATATTCTCGGTTCCCGCGAGATCACCCGGACGCCTTGCCAGGTGAGGAGAATCCGTCCGCACCCGCGCGACTCTAATAACTAGAGTCGCGTTCTACTTTGTGTGTGAGAAGAGGTGTTTCACACGTGAGAGGAAGAACACAGGAACTGAGACACTGCTGAGCAGGAACGCTTTGGTCGGACCCGGCTCAGCAACGCATAGATTGGCCTCTGGGGGGACGTCGAGAGAAGACGGGCTAGAAAACGTGCCAAGACTAGCGTCAGCCGCAGCCCAACTCCTACCCTTGACCGTTCTTCCGGAGGCCTTACTACGTCCAGCCCGCACGGACGACCCGATCGCGCCGCCAGGCGGGCCGCGTCGTCCGCGGACGCGGCGGCACGCGGGCATTTGCGGTTGCCAGCGGGTTCCGCCTTGGCTATTCTATTAGTTAGTACGGGCAACGAGGTTTCTCGGGGTCTGGTCCCCACCGGAGGTTCCTGATGATCGAGTATCTGCGAGAGGATGAGGTCTACCGCGTCGGCATGTGCATCGAAGAGGCCGGCCTCGACTTCTACACCAAGATGGCGGAGAAGGCGGACGACCTGGGCACGAAGCGGGTCTTCAAACGTCTTGCAAAGGACGAGAAGCAGCACCTCGCGTTCTTCGAGTCGCTGGAGCTCAAGACCGCTCGCGGAATGGGGTCCGGTCCCGCCGAACACGACGCCGACACGTCGAAATACGTGTGCTCGCTCGTCGACGGCGGTATCTTTTCTAACCTGGGCAGGATGGAGAGCCTGGCTCGCCGCAAGTTCAATCCCGGGAAGGCCCTCGAGCTTGCGCTGCAGGTCGAGAAGGACGCGGTCCTCTACTACATGGAGGCGCTCGCGGCCACGAAGAAGCGTTCGACGCGGGAGGCCCTCTCCCGCCTCATCGACGAGGAGAAGAGTCACGTCGTTCGGATCTCGACGAGACTCGAGAATCTCAGGAAGAAGAAGGTACGTGAGGCCGGCAAGTAACCGGAGGGTAGCGGATTGAAGAAGTACAAGTGCGCACTGTGTGGCTACGTCTACGACCCGGCCGTCGGAGACCCTGACGGCGGTGTCGAGCCGAACACCCCGTTCGAAGACATCCCCGAGGGATGGGTGTGCCCGGTCTGTGGAGCGAACAAGGACCAGTTCGAGGAAATGTAGTTACGGGCGAACTGAGATGGTATCGGAGCCCGGCCGATCCACGGTCGGGCTCCGCCGTGTACTCGCTGCTCGCCGGTCATCGGCTCTGGCGCCATTCCGGCCACCGGTGCCGCGGCGGCGGGCTTTGCCATTGCCCCCTCGTCCCGCCGTCCGGTAGAATCTCAACAGCACCCCTGCGCAGATTGAGCGCCAGCCTGGCCGTCACGGCTACGGTCGCGATCATCCTGAAGGCCAACAAAGGAGACTCAAATGTCGAGGATCCCTTCTCGAGTTGCCGTGCCGCTGCTGATCGTTCTGCTCGGACTCCCGCTTCCGGTCCTGAGCGCCGACGGCGAGGCCGGGTCAGCTCTCAAGCGCGTCACGTTCACCTTCACCGCTACCAGGCCGTTCGACCGCGTGTTTCTTGCCGGCACGTTCAACGGCTGGAGCACCGACGCAACACCGATGAGCCTGGACGCGGGGCGATACGAGATCACCCTCCCGCTTCCCGTGGGCGAGTACTACTACAAATTCGTCGCGGACGGAGAGTGGATCACGGACGAGAAGGCCAAGCGGTTCCTTCCCGACGGCTACGGTGGGAGAAACTCAGTGGTGGACGTCGACGAGTCGTTTGAGAGCATGGATCTTTCGAGGGGCGACGGGCGGATATTCCTCGACGGGCTGGGGCATCGCGAGGACGCGTGGGAGCGGTCGGTCGGCCCCGGCGGTGCGGTGACCATTCGTGCCCGCGCCTGGAAAGGCGACGTCGATGGAGTGCGCCTGGTCTGGCTTGGGAACCCCGGAGAGGGTGGAGAGGACGGCGCGTGCGCCGGAAGCCCTGCGCTCGGCGACCAGATGCTCCTTCTGGACACCGACGGCACCTACGACTACTACAGCGTCGATCTGAACTCGCCGCGCTTCACGTACTACTTCGTTCTGGAGGACGGCGACTCGCGCGCCACCCTCGATCGCGCGGGGGCACACGCGGAGCCGTTGGACGATCCCGATCCCTTCCGGTTCGACGCCTCGGAGCAGGCGTCCTTCGAGACTCCCGACTGGGTGAAGGACGGCATCTTCTATCAGATCTTCCCCGAGCGCTTCGCCAACGGGAACCCTGACAACGATCCCGATTTCACCGAATGGTACTACCAGGGCCTCACCGAACTGCCCCCGTCCGGTAAGACGAACGGGGAGTACTTCCACCTGATGGACGACTGGTACGACGTCGACGGGCTCGCGAAGAGCCCGTACAAGACCGACGGGAAGCCGGACTGGAACTCGTTCTACGGCGGTGACATCGAGGGAGTGCGCGCGAACCTCGACTATCTGCAGGATCTCGGCGTGACGATCATCTACCTCAATCCCGTCTTCGAATCGAAGAGCAATCACAAGTACGACGCGGTGACATACCAGAAGCTGGATCCTCACCTCGGGACGAACGAGGAGTTCGCGGCGTTCGTCACCGAGTGCCACGCGCGGGGCATGCGCGTCGTCATCGACCTCGCCATCAACCACACGGGGCACACCCACTGGGCGTTCGTCGACGCCAGGGAGAAGGGTGAGAAGTCGGAGTACTGGGACTGGTACGAGTGGAAGAGCTGGCCCGTGCCGGGCGAAACCGTGCACACGCCGGCAAACCCGCTCGACTACTACGAATGCTGGTGGGGATTCGGGCAGATGCCCAATCTCAACTTTGATCTCAAGCGGGCGAATCCGGAGGAGCAGTCGGTCACCGAGATCGCTGACGCCGAGCCGAACTGGCCGCTCGTCAACCACCTGCTGGACGTAACCGAGTACTGGCTCTCCGACGTGGGCATTGACGGCTACCGGCTCGACGTGGCGGGCGAGGTGCCGTTCTGGTTCTGGGAGCTCTTCCGCGAGAGAGTGAGGTCGGCCAACCCCGACGCGTACATACTGGGCGAGCTGTGGGGAGCGTCACCCGAGTGGGTCAACGGCCGCTACTTCGACGCGGTGATGAACTACAAGTTCTTCCGTGATCCGGT
>JBDRFG010000035.1:0-2304 GCA_043819135.1 Candidatus Eiseniibacteriota bacterium
TCGAGGCTGCAGTCATTCACTCATGTTCAGGCCCGCAGGTTCGCTCGCCACACTGGCCGCTCCTACCATGATAGACCTAAGTCTATCCGGCAGCTGTGGCTTTTACTTCCGAGCAGAACACGCGTCGTTGCCTTCGCGTGCGTCGGATATACTAACCGTCCGAACCGGGCAATTGACGGTAAGGGACTTTCACCCTATAAGATTCGCAGCCTTGTCGGCTGCTCCCCTAACGAACCGCGTATCACCCGCGAGCGTCAAGCCTGGCGCGGCGGGTGCGAATGCAGCCGACGTGACAGCCAAGCCCGGCGGCTGCAAACGCCTGTTAGGTGGCACCGCCGGTTCCGGCCACGATCTACTCCACCTTGGGCCCGATGCCGAGCTGCCCCAACATTGAGAAGACGTCCACCACTGCCGCCTGCCGCTCCACAATCCGGCCGCTTTCGAAACGCCACACGTCGATGGCAGCGAACTTCACGCGTCGCCCCGTCGGTGGAATGCCATGGAGCTCGCCAAGGTGCGTTCCTTCAATGGTGAATGCCCCGACGACCGTGTCGCCTTCCGCCACAAGGTGGTCGATGTGGAATCGCACATCAGGAAACGTCGACCGGAGTCTCTGGACCATCGCCTTGGCGCCCTCGGGCCCGTGCAGGTCCGGAGCTCCCTCCTCCATGCCCGGCGCGAAGAAATCCTCAGCATAGAGCTCATCCGCGACATCCAGATGGCCCGCGTTCCAGCCTTCCTCAATCCACCGTCGAATGACACGCTTGTTCTCGGTCGCTGACATGTCGCGATGCCCTTCCGCATGATCCTGTGACCAGTCTCGCGGTGCCCACCTAACGGACCGCGTATCAGCCGCGAGCGTTAAGGCTGGCGCGGCGGGTGCGTCGCGGGCGTGAGCCCGCGGTGCAGTCGGCGTGACAGCCAAGCTCGTCGGCTGCGTACGCTAGTTAGGCTTCACGCTTGAGACGCCTGAGAATACGCTTGTCAAACGTATACGGCCTGACATCTCCGATGCGTACCTCGGACATCTCTGGGTGCGCTGGATTGATGATCACATTGAACTCATCGTCCACGACTGCAGATGGAACCCTCAGCAGAAGAGACTTGCCGCTGCTGACCCAAGCAGTACCCAAGTCAGCGAGATTGCTCGAAGAGGGGAATCGGCTCCATTCCGCGGGCAACTCGCGAAGATCGATCTCCTGAGTGCTGGCGCCGTCGGGCACCAGAATGGTAGCCACCGAGAGGTCAAGTGGCTCGTAGGGCAGCGGAACGTGGACAAGGTACTCTAGAGTCGCCAAGGAACGGCTCTCTGCCGCGTAGACTACTGCGGTCCCCTTCTGATTCCAACGTCCGCCGTACCGCCGAGGACCAGCGCCTGAGAGATCTCTGATGTACGCTGTCTTCGAGATCCGGTAGACGTTCATCAAGCCACGATCCCATGTTCGATCCGGCCGAGCTCATCAAGCACCAACTCAGCGCCAAAACGCGAGCTAAGCAGCTCCTCAGGGACGCTCTTGCCAAGGGCCGCACTTGGGAGACTCAGCCAGGCGAGGAATCTCTCCTTCTCCCCGAATACCTCCTCTCCTCTAGCCGCTACCTCAGCGATCTGGAGAATGTGCTCAGAGACGTTGCTCTTGAAGCGATGAGTCCGCCCATAGCGCTGAATCGTCCGCTCCCCAACAGGCAGAAGGGCGGCCATCTCCGCCACCGAAAGGTCGAGGTACCCCGCCAGCCTGAGCAGCGCCGCCTTGGTTACGCCACGCCTGCCCAGTTCCACCAGATCCATGCGATCCCGAATGTCAACGTGAAGTGTCTTCCGCCCACCCAGAATCTTCGAGATGCTCGAGAGATTCACTATGCCTCCTTCGAAGAACAGCCAGAACTACATGCCGCCACATGTCACCATTCTAACGCCATATGGCGGACTTGTCAAGCGTGAAGGTCGGGATAGAACTGCGGCGCGCGCAACCTTAGGGTTCGGTGGCTACTCCATGGGTTTCCCTATGGGCCTCAGTCCGACTCCCATCGTCCACGTTTCCGCAGGCCCCCCCTACGATCCCGGACAGTCGGATTTCCCGAGTCCGGTTCTGACCCTGGCCTGATTCCTCGGGTGTCTGCCCAATGTGAGCGAAGCTTGAGCGCTGACACACATACACCCCTGCACACATTGGTTTACTCCCGATTCTATCCCACAAGATAACCCGGCCTTACATGTCCGGATCCTATGAGACAGCCAAGTGCCCAGAGCCCCTTTGCCCGCAACAGGCGTTACCTCTTGCGGTGTGACGTCTCGCATCACATCAG
>JBDRFG010000036.1:0-14390 GCA_043819135.1 Candidatus Eiseniibacteriota bacterium
ACCGACGCGCTGCTTCAGGCGGCCGGCAACGTCTCGATGGCCGCTCGCGCGATCGGTGTGAGCAGGCCCACGATGTACGACCTCATAAGGAAGCACGAACTGGATCTTTCCGAGTACAAGGGGCTCGGAGGGCCGTAGTGCAGGTCCAACGTGACGCCCGCCGTGCGAACGTACCCTACGACCCGGTGAGCTTGACACGGGAGCATGAGAGCCATAGAATCGCCCTTTCGTGGCGTCCTCGGTGGGAGCGGGACGGGCGGCGCCATCGGAGTTCACGCAGACGATCGTATCTTGTGACATCTCAGTCCGCGTAACGGCCGACTGGATGTCTCGCGAAGTCACCCAAAGGAGAGCGAGATGTTCCTGAGAGCAGTGGGAGCGCTCCTTCTTGTAGCCTTGGCGGCCTTGTCTCCGTTTGCGGAGACCGCGTTCGCTGAGGGCCCTCGGGGCTCAGGCAGCGTTGTGATCACGTCTTCCCCTCCGGGGGCGGTGGTCGAGCTGAGGGGAGAGCACGCTTACAGTGGCGTGACGCCGTGGAGGCTCGACAGAGGTCTGTCCGGCGTCTACGAGATCCGCGCTACGAAGACCGGCTACGCAGACTGGACGGGCAGCACGTCGGTGTCGGCCGGTCGCACCGATTCGCTCTTCATCCGCATGACCAGGAAGTCCCAGATGGCAACCGGGTTGCGCTCCGCGATACTCCCCGGCTGGGGGCAGTTCTACGCGGGGCAGACGCTGAAGGGCACTGTGTTCCTCCTGGCGGAGGCGGGCGCCGTGACGGGCGTCCTCATCATGGACTCGAAGCGCGAGGACGCCATGCGTGAGCACGAACGCGCTATCAGGGCCTACAACTCCGCCGACCAGGTTGATGAGATCGAAGCGGCATACGACGAGATGCTCAATGCGTTCGACGACGTCGAGCGCTGGCACGAGAATCGCAGGCGGTGGCTCTACGTTGCGGGAGCTGTCTGGATCGCCAACGTGCTCGATGCCACGCTGCTGGTCCCGAGCGACGGTGGCGGTCTTTTCGCCGGCCTGCCGGACCCCAACGAATCCGGTCTTTTCGCGGCAGTCGATGCGGACAGGACCGTGCTTGGATTCTCGGTATCGTTCTGACCGCAGACCCGATGTTGCCGGAGGTGATTCGATGAAACGATATTTCACTGGAGCCGCGCTCTTTCTGGCCGTGCTCACGGGTCTGTCGGGCTGCCTGGGGAACATGGAAGTCCCTGGCCACAGCAACCCGCTGGACCCGTCGAACCCGAACACGGCCTCGGTCGAGCCGGACAGGCCCAGAGGACTGACCGCTGTGATCTCCGACCGGCTGGTCGAACTCTCGTGGTCGGTGGGCGACGCATCGGCGATAGAGCACTACCGCGTTTATCGGTGGGAGGTGGAGGACGAGGACGACGAGGACTACGAGCTTCTCGACACGACCACCGAGATGGAGTACGCGGACGGGGACGTGAAGAACGGGCAGGGGTACTACTACAAGGTGTCCGGCGTCAACGGCCTGGGTCTCGAGGGCGTGGCGTCTCGAGAGATAGTGGTCATTCCGCGCGTGTTCGGCGTGGCGATAAACCAGGGCAGCCCCAAGACGTCCTCCAGGAGCGTTACGCTCAGGATGTCCGCCTCGACGGGGACCGATATCATGCAGGTGTCCAACGCCGCTGACATGTCGGACGCGCAGTGGGAGCCGTATCAGTCCAGCCGGTCGTGGTCTCTCGAGGCCGGCGACGGCGTGAAGACCGTGTACGCCAGGTTCCGAGACTCGGCCGACAACGAGTCCGCCGTCGTCAGCGACACCATTGAACTCGACACGAGGGCGGTCATCGAGTCGGTGACGGAGGACTCGGACGGCGAGGATCTGTCGACCGGGGACGTCATCCACTTCACACTGACGACGGGAGAGCTCTACGGTGACGCCGCCGTGGATGTGGGGTCGGTCGTTCCCGGGATCACTCTCTACGACGACGGCACGGGCGGAGACGCGGTGCCGAACGACGGTGTGTACGAGAGGGACTACACCATCGATCAGGGTGTGGAGGTCATCAACGGTCCCGTGACAGGGACCTTCCGGGACGAGGCGGGCAACCAGGCCGAGCCCGTGCTGGCGGACGGCACGGTCACGATCCTCGATCCTCCGGCGGCGGTCGTAATGGGCGCCCCGGTGCCGCTCTCGGAGAGCAGGATCGCGCTCTCGTGGTCGCGCAACAACGACTCGGACTTCTCGGTCTACAAGCTGTACCGATCGTACGTGCCCGGTGTAGATGAGTCCACGCAACGAGAGCTGATCGGGAACTTCTCCGACCAGTCCAGCACCGATCACACCGACACGGGACTCGAGCCGGATTCAGCCTACTACTACGCCGTGTACGTCGTCGACCGCGCCGGATTGACCAGTATCAGTAATGAGGTAGCAGCGGCCACACTGGTGAATCTGCCTCCCGATCCCGTCGTGCTGTACTCACCCTGGGCGGCAAGTTCCACCTCACTGGAGCTCAGCTGGTCCGTCAGTGATGCCGAGGACTTCGTGTACTACGAGCTGATAGGGTGGGTGCAGGATCCGCCTTCTCCGCCCGCGACGTCCGAAAAGAGGGTCATCACGCGGATCGAGACGAGGAGGGAAACCTTCTACACGCACGAGTCACTTGACGCGTCCATGGTCTACTGGTACGAGGTGGCCGTGATCGACTCGTTCGGCGCCGAGGTCCTTTCGAACACGGTCTCGGGGTCGCCGGCTCCGTAGCGGGGCACACAAGGCGGGGGAACACAAGCCGGGCCACCCGCGCGAGAGGGGAGGGCCCGAGGACGGAACCAGTACCGGCGGGGTCCGGCCACGCGCAGCGGCGTGAGGTCGGGCTCCGCGCGTTTCCGACCGCGCCACGGGCGCCGCCGCCTCAAACTGAACTTCCCTCACACAACACCTCCACATGACTACCCCATAAGCGCGGGAGCGGCCACTGGCAGCTTCCGCGGCGGTAATCCGCGCCCTCCTTTGCAACAAGCCTATTGGCACAACTTGTGCATTCCCAGCAGTACGACACAGTCTGTCGCGGCTGGCCAGGTGAGCCAGCCAGGAATTGAGATCAGGCGGGGTCAAGCGGGCATTCGAGAAGCCTCGGTCGCGCTGGACCGGTGAGACAACCCCCACGCGAGCCGGTCCTCGGGTCTTCCACTGTACTGGCAACCCCCTGTGCACCTGTCCTCCTGCCCCGCCGATCTCTTCAAGGTGTGTTCGACAGAGCGACACGAGGTGGGTAGATGAGGAGATCCGTGAACGTGAGGATCGGCGCTGTGGCGGCCCTGGCTGCCGCTGTGGTCGTGTCTCTGGCTGTTCCTGACGCTCGGGCCGACGATGAAGGCACCAGGGACGTGACCGCCCATGTGCTCATCGGCGTCTCTCCCTCGGCGTCTTTCGGTGTGCTGGTCGACGGCGAGGCTCTGCCGGAGACCCCCGTCGAGTCGGACGCGCTCGGGATCCTCGAGTTCGCTGTCAACGACGCTGCTCTGCCGCCGGGGTCGCACACGGTCTACTTCGCGCCTCCCGATACCCCTCCCGATCCTCTGGTACTTTCCGCCGTCGCAGTCGAGTCGGTCACCACGTCGTCTGCCGTCATCTCGTGGCAGACGAACATCCCGTCGAACTCCCGTGTCCGGTACGGCCTCACCGACGGGTACGGTAATGACACCGGAGTGGACCCGGGCATGGTGCTGACCCACAGAATGTCTGTTGAGGGCCTTGCTCCTGAGACGACCTATCACTGCATGGCGGTAAGCACCGACGGGTTCGGCAGAACGTCGGATTCCGGCGACCTGACGTTCGAGACTGACCTCGCGCCACTGGAGATATCCGACGTGACAGTGTCGGCGGTGGGACCGACCTGGGCCGTCATTGACTGGACGACCACACGGCCGGCCACGTCCACAGTCGAGTACGGTCTGACTGGTGGGTACGGGCAGGAGACCACGGAGGACATCCAGACGGTCGTCGATCACTCGGTGACGCTCACAGGCCTTCTTGACGGGACGCCGTACCACTTCCGCGTGCACTCCAGTGACGGCGACGGCCTCGAAGCGTCATCGCCGGATTCCACCTTCACGACCATGGACATCGAGCCGACCGGTCCCCCGATCATCACCGACGTCGAGGCGCTGGTGGAGTGCATCAACTCCGTCACCGTCGCGTGGAGCACGGACCGTCCGGCCACCTCCCAGGTGCGGTACGGCACCAGGGAAACGCTGGATCTCTCGACGGAGGCAGACACCACTCTCGTTACGGAGCATGTCGTGTGTGTCGGGCCGGTGGCGCCGAGGCACGAGTACGCCTTTGTAGTGCTAAGCGCATGCGGTGCGGATACCTCGGAGAGCGTGGCGTCCGTCTTCGCTACGGAGCTTCCCGCCGCGTCCTTCGCGGCCGGCAAGGGCGTGACAATCGCGAGACCGGGCGTCGTCTGTGTGACGGAGACCACCGCAACGTTGGCGTGGTCGACCGATCGCCCGTGTACCACGTGGGTGGAGTACGACGTCGGCAAGGACTTCGGCAGCTGCAGCTTCCCGTCTCCGACCAGGGGATGGTCGTACGAGTCGACACTCGACGGTCTCGCTCCGGGCACTCTCTACTACTATAGAGTGTGCGCCTGGGACGAACTCGGAGGGGAGGTCTGTTCCGAGGAGAGCGAGTTCGTCACCCGCGAGGTTCTTGACCCGGACCCGCCCAACTCACCGGCAGGCCTGTCGGGCATCGTCGCCGACGGAGGAGTTCTGCTGGAGTGGCTCCCGTGTGCTGAAGACGACTTGCGTGGATACTTCGTATACCGGCTGCAGTCGGAGCGGCCCGGAGGGGAGATGAATCCGTTCGATATCGAACGCGCTGTCAGGCTGAACGACCTTCCATGGTCCGGCGTGAGCTACCTCGATGCGGACGTTGGAGAGCAGAGGGTCTACCTCTACGCTGTGAGCGCCGTTGACCACGCGGGCAACGAGAGCCCCGTGTCCGAGGCAGTGACCGTTCGCCTCGACGAGGAGTTCGGTGGGCTTCGGTTGACCATCCGGCCCAACCCCACGTTCGAGAGTGCGACGCTCGCTTACGTGGCAACTCCCGGTGCGCCCGTCAGCGCGCGGGTCTATTCCGCGAGCGGCAGGCTCGTGAGAGAGATCACACGTACGGCCGACGCGTCCGGGCAGGGCTCGCTCGTGTGGGACGGCAGGGATCCCTTCAACGTCCCGGTCGGAAGCGGCGTGTATCTTTGCGAGGTCGTGTCCGGCGGAGAAGTCGCTCGCCGCAAGCTTACCGTGTCGCGGTGACGGCGAGGCGCTCGTCTCGCCGCGCCTGAGCCGTCCCTTCGCCCGCCGTGATACCCGCGGCGAGGCTCCCGCCAGCCTTGAATTCCTCCACGAGGGCGCATGCAACCAGACATTCCGCGCCGCGGCTGGGTGTTGCGACACGCATCGTCGAGGGCGCTCCGGGGAGGACCAGTGGCTCCAAAGCTAGTGCTGTCAGGGAGTTAGGTCACTTCCTGTTAATACACAACTAATAAGACTTGTCATTGTTATGCTCGTGTGATAGTATTGACAGTAGATGGGGAAAGTGACAGTATTGCGAGCGGGACCGCAATATCCGGAGGTGTGAGATGAGGGCGATTCTGATACTTGCTGTTGTGATGTTGCTCGTTGGCACTACCGTACCCGCTGGGGCGTCGTTGCTCAGTGATCTGTTCGGTATCACGTTGTCGGTGAACGGGGCAGGTGCGTTCAACAATAACTGGGCACCGGTGACGTCGACGGCCGACTACTTCGTCGATGACAACTGGAGCACGTACTTCGCGCGGACGCCGCACGGCGGTGAGATGTTCGATATCGAGGCGATCTACTTCGACAACGACGCGAGTTTCGCCTACATGGCCGTCGTGACTTCGTTGCCCGTGCCGGTTGGCGCCTACTATCTCGGGGAGACGGTTCTTCCTGGTGACCTGGCTGTGAACCTCGGCGACGAGCAGTACGACGTTGGCGTAGACATCGATGAGGGAACGGGTCAGGTGGCGGATGTGGGGCTGGGTGACTGGTATCAGTCGAGCGTCAATTTCATTGCTGAACTCGGGCCGACGCACTTCGACGGAGGCGTGCCTCTGGGGCTGGCCTCGATCAACTACTACGACTACGGACTGGTCGAGCGTGGCTACTCGACGTACGTGTTCGAGATCACCGTCCCTAGGACCGCCTTCAAGAATCCCGCACACGGTGACGCGATCGGCCTCACCTGGTCGATGGGCTGCCGCAACGACGTCATAAGCCTTGACGGAACGTTCGACGGCGACACGGTCGTCCCCGAGCCTGCGACGATGCTGCTTCTGGGCTCCGGTCTCCTCGGCATGGTTGGCGCCGTCAGGAGACGCAGGAAGTAGAACGACACATCTCTGAGGAGACTTTGAGGAGCAGGGACGCGAGTGTCCCTGCTCCTTTCTTGATGCGCCGGGCATGGCGCACGTGCAGACGCGGGCTCCCGTTGCCGCACGGCGCCGTTCGGAGCTGTGGCCGTGTGCACCCCGGGCGTGTATACTCAAACCTGCGGCCCGTTCCACCCAAGAGGGTGTGCACTCTTGAAGATACTGTTCCTGACAGACAACTTCCCTCCGGAGACCAACGCTCCCGCGCTGAGGACCTTCGAGCACGCTCGCGTGTGGGTCGAGGACGGACACGACGTCACCGTCATCACGGGAGCGCCGAACTTCCCAACAGGTAAGGTCCACGCCGGCTACCGGAACGGACCCTACTCGGTTGAGGAGATAGAGGGGATTCGCGTTGTCCGTGTGTGGACATACGTCGCGGCCAACAAGGGGCGCTTCCGCCGCTCGTTCGACTATCTGAGCTTCATGCTGACGTCTCTGCCCGCGGCTCTCATCCAGGAGCGCCCCGACATCGTGGTCGGGACATCTCCGCAGCTTCTGACCGTGGTCTCGGCGTGGGCGGCGGCGCGGCTCAGACGCGTACCTTTCGTGTTCGAACTCCGGGACCTCTGGCCCGAATCGCTGGCGGCCGTCGGCGTCGTCAGCGGCGGCACGGCCATGCGCGGGATCGCGGCCCTGGCCAACTTCCTCTACCACAGGGCGGACTGCATAGTCTCCGTGACCAGGTCGTTCGTCGGCGTGCTGAGGGAGCGGGGCATTCCGGAAGGACGGCTCGCGGTCGTCAGGAACGGCGTGAACCTTTCCCACTTCACTCCGGGTCCGAGGGAGAACGGGTTTCGGGAGGAAGTGGGGGTCCGGCCTGACGTTTTCCTGGCCACCTATGTCGGGACACTCGGGATGGCCCACGGGCTCAGGAGCGTCATTGCCGCGGCCGAGGCGACGCGTGACGAGCCGATCCACTACCTCCTGGTCGGCGAGGGCGCGGAGAAGGTCGAGCTCGAACGCGAGGTTAAGAGACTGGAGCTGGCGAACGTCATTTTCCTCGGTGGACAGCCGCGCGAGCGTGTCCCCCTGATCCTTGCCGCGAGCGATGTCATCCTCGTTCACCTGCGGGACGATCCCCTGTTCTCCACGGTCATCCCCTCGAAGATCTTTGAGGCGATGGCGGTCGCGAAGCCCATTGTGCTGTCGGTGAAGGGAGAAAGTGCGGAGATAGTAGCGAGTGCGGAAGCGGGCCTGGTCACACGGCCGGAGTCGCCCGCCGAACTGGCCGAGGCCATCCGCAGGCTGCGCTCCGATCCTGATCTGGCGCGGGAGTTGGGGCGCAACGGCCGCAGCGCGGCGGAGGGGGAGTTCTGCCGCAGGTCAGCCGCGAGAAGGATGATGGGTGTTCTGGAGGGGACGGTCGGGCGCCGGAGAGGATCCCGCTAGTCCTCCCACCCCTGATTGTCGAGAAGCTGTTCGTCAGGAACGTCCCTCAGAGGCTTCGCGGGAGATCCGAGAACGACCTTCTTCGGAGGAGCGTCGCTGGCAAGCACCGATCCGGCCGCCACCACGGCGTCGGCACCGACGGTCTTCCCCGGCAGAATGACCGCGCCGGCGCCGATTCGTCCGCCCCGCTCGACCGTCACTCCCTTGAAGTGCTTGAAACGCTCTTCCGTCCTGCCGATGAAGTTGTCGTTGGACGTCACCACGCCCGGAGCCACAAAGACGCGGTCGGCGAGGCTCGAGTATGCGGTGACGTAGCACTCGCTCTCGAGCTTGCAGTAGCGTCCTATGGTGCAGTGGTTCTCCACCGTCGCACCCCTGCCGACGATGGTGAAGTCTCCGACAGTCACGTCCTCCCTGACCGACGCCATGTCGGCCACGAGCACCCGAGACCCCAGTTCGCACCCGGCGTAGATCACCACGGACGTTCCGATGATGCAGCCGTCGCCGATCCTGGCGGGAGGCAGCGCCGCGTCGCCTGTCGTTGCCGAGTTGGCGGCCTTCATCGGCTGCTTCCCCAGAACCGCGCCGTCGTCGATCCTCACGTTGTCACCGATGATGGTGCCGGCGTGGATGACGACGTTGTGTCCGATGACGCATCCGTCGCCCACCAGCGCCTCCGACTCAATGACCGTGAAGCGGCCGACCGTCGTTCCTTCGCCGACGAGCGCGCTGGGATCGATGTAGCGTTCCATGGCGGCGTCCCTTCCGGAGCGGACGCGGCCTTCCGTTGAAGGCCGTCGCCGCTCGTTCAGCTTCCTGATAATGAGTCGGGTCTATTCCAGCGTCACCGGCAGGCCGCCGGACTTGAGCGACCGCTGGGCGGCGTCGAGGACACGTACGACCCTCATGCCGTCCCTGCCGTCGGAACGCGGAGTCGTGCGGTTCACCACGCACTCCACGAAGTGCTCGCACTCGAGCTTGAGAGGCTCGCCCATGTTGAGGGCGGGCACGAGGACGTCTCCGGAGCGAAGCGACAGCGACTCGGTGTAGCCCACGTATCTGCCGTTCGGGTCCACACCCTTGTCGTAGATCCTTATCTTCTCGGAGGCCTGCATGTCGTCGAACACGACCATCCGCTTGCTGCCGACGAGCGTCGTGCGCCTGACCTTGTGCGGGTCGAGCCACGATACGTGGATCTGAGCCAGTCTGTTGCCGGGAAAGCGCATCCAGAGGAAGACGACGTCCTCGATCTCCGGGCGGATGTAGGCAGCCCCGCGGGCTGCCACATCGATGGGCTCTTCGTCCAGGAGATAGAGGATGATCGAGATGTCATGGGGCGCCAGGCTCCAGAGCGCGTTCTCATCGCTCCTGATCCGCCCCAGGTTCAAGCGTTCTGAGTAGAGGTAGTACGGGTTGCCCAGCTCGCCGGCGTCGAGCAGCTCCTTCATCTTCGTCACCGCGCCGTGGTATTCGAGAAGGTGTCCCACCATCAGGATGCGCTTGGCCGCGTCAGCCGCCTCTACAAGCTTGACCGCGTTCTCGTAGGTCAGCGTCATCGGCTTCTCGACGAACACGTCCTTGCCGGCCTCGATGGCGCGCATCGCGAGCTCGAAATGTGTCACTGCCGGCGTGGCTATCGCCACGGCGTCGATGTCGGGGTCGGACATGACGGCCTCGGGGTCGGTCTCCACGCGGATGCCGCGGAACCCGTTCAGGGTCGTCTCACACTGCTCCCCGTCGAGATCGCAGCATATCTTGAGATGCGCACCCTTGAGGTGCGCGAAGTTCCTGAGGAGATTCCGTCCCCAGGCACCGGTTCCTATCAGCGCGAGATTGACCAACGTTCCACCCTTCACGAGACCGCGGTTGTCGTGACCGGCAGTCACATGACCGCCGGGCGACCGGTCTTTTCATGACCAAGTACTCTATCCGGTTCTTTCCGTTCCCGCAACCGATAACGTTTTGCAAGAGACGTGCCTGACGGCTTGGGACGTCCGCCACCGGGGCCGCCGGGCCCCGAATCCGCTCAGCCTTGACGTGGGGGCACGGCGACGCTAGAATCGGTCCCCGATATCATCTCCATTCTCTAGGCTCACCAGCAGCTCCGGCCCCGCACAACGCAATGGCGCAGGGGACGGACGTACAGCGGGAAGAGAGGGGCGATTGGACAAGACCGAGAAGATGTTCAAGGAATTGACCGAGGCAAGCGGCATCTCCGGGTTCGAGGACGAAGTCGCCGACGTAATGGCGGCCCACGTCAAGAGCGTGGCCAAGATCAGCTACGACAATCTGGGCAGCCTGGTCGCTGAGAAGAAGGGAACCGCCGCCGCGCCCAAGGTCATGATCGCCGGGCACATGGACGAGATCGGTTTCCTGGTGAAGAACGTGACCAAGGAAGGTTTCATCAAGTTCCTGCCGGTGGGTGGCTGGTGGGGGCACGTCGCGCTGTCTCAGCGCGTCATGGTCAAGACCTCAAAGGGCGACTTCCTCGGCATCATCGGTTCCAAGGCGCCCCACATCCTCCAGCCCGAAGAGCGCAAGAAGGTGCTGGACATCGCCGACATGTACATCGACGTCGGGGCGACCGAGAAGTTCGACGTCCGGAAGAAGCTGGGAGTGCGCCCCGGCGACCAGATCATACCGGTCTCCGATTTCGCGATCCTCGGCAACAGCAAGACCTACGCGGCCAAGGCCTGGGACGATCGCATCGGCGTCGCGGCCGTCATCGACACCCTCAACAAGGTCGGCAAGAGCCACCCGAACACCCTGTACGGCGTCGGGACGGTTCAGGAGGAGGTCGGTCTGAGGGGAGCGCGGACGAGCGCACAGATGGTCGAGCCGGACGTTGCCTTCGCCATCGACGTTACGATAGCCACCGACACTCCCGGATGTGAGGGGGCCGGTGAGAACCTGGGCTCCGGTGTCGGCATAATGGTGTTCGACGGCAGCGCAATACCCAGCAGACGCCTGCGCGACTTCGTCATTAACGTCGCCGAGAAGAGCAAGATCCCGTTCGTGTTGACCGCTCTCACCAGGGGCGGGACAGACAGCGGGACGATCCAGTTCGCCAAGTGGGGCGTGCCCTGTCTGACGTTCGCGATCTCGACGCGCTACATACACGGGCACGTGGGCGTTCTGCACAGAGATGACTACGACAACCTCGTCAAGCTCCTGATCGCCGTGGTCAAGAAGCTCGACAAGAAGACCGTCGCGTCCCTGACCAGAGGGTAGGTCACGACGAGGGACTCGACGCAGTGACGCCGCCGCACGGGGCTCATGGTCTTCGGGCCGCGATCTCGTGCGGCGGCCACATCTGGTCACGTGCGCCCGTGGTCGGCGCGCGATCCCGGGAGCCGTCATGAGCACCATGGAAGACATCTTCGGCCGGTCCGGCAGTCTGATCGGAGTGGTCCACCTGCCTCCGCTGCCCGGAAGCTCCGGATGGGACGGTGACATGCCGCGGGTCGTCGGAAGAGCGCTTGACGACGCGGCGGCTCTCCAGGCGGCCGGCTTCGATGGGATCATCCTCGAGAACTTCGGCGACGCCCCGTTCTCCGGAGGCTTCGCCGGAAGGGGACCCGTCGCTGCCATGGCCGCCGTCGGTGCTCTCGTGGCTGTGAAGACGTCTCTGCCCCTCGGGATCAACGTGCTCCGGAGCGACGCTCTGTCGGCCGTGGCAGTGGCCGCCGCCGTGGGGGCGCGCTTCATCAGGGTGAACGTCCACATAGGCGCCGCCGCGACCGACCAGGGCATCATCCAGGGGAACGCGCGCGAGACGCTCCTGGCCATCCGCGAGGTGGCGCCCCGGCTAAGGGTATTCGCCGACGTCTTTGTGAAGCACGCGAGACCTCTGGGGAGCGAGGACATCGAACAGGCTGCGGTCGAACTCGTTGAACGAGGGAAGGCGGCGGCGGTCATCGTCACGGGCGACATGACGGGCTCGCCTGGTTCGGCCGAAGAGCTGGCACGTGTTCGAGCGGCCGTGCCCGAAACGCCCATCATAGCAGGAAGCGGTGTCACGGCGGAGACCGTCGCGGACGTGCTCGGCAGGTGCGACGCCGTGATCGTCGGAAGCTGCATAATGGAGGAAGGGCGCGCCGCCCACCCCATAGATCCCGCGCGCGCCGCTCTCTTCGTCAGGGCCGCGAGAGCCGAGCAGTAGGCACCGCGACGTTCTTCGGGAGCACAGCAAAGGGAGACCAACATGCTGAGGATCTACGACACGCTCGCGGGCAAGAAGAAAGAGTTCGTGCCGGTGCGCGAGGGCAAGGTCGGCATGTACTTCTGCGGAATGACCGTGCAGGCGGAGCCGCACGTGGGGCACATGAGGGTCGCGCTGGTGTCGGACGTGTTCCGCCGCTACTTCCGGTACAAGGGCTACGACGTCACTCTGGTGATCAACTTCACCGACATCGACGACAAGATCATTCAGAAGGCCGAGGCGGAGGGCGTCGAGTACACGGTGATCGCGAAGAGGAACACCGACAAGTTCATGGCGTTCCTCGAGTTCCTGGGCGCCGAGGAGGCGGACCACTACCCTCGGGCGACTGGCCACATAGCCGAGATAATCGAACTCGTCAAGACACTCGTCGAGAAGGGTTTCGCCTACGAGTCGCAGGGGGACGTCTATTTCGAGGTCAGGAAGTTCTCGGACTATGGCAAGCTCTCGAAGAAGAACCTCGATGACCTGATTGCCGGGGCCAGCGAGAGGGTCGATATTGACGACAGGAAGCGTAATCCGGAGGACTTCTGCCTGTGGAAGGGCGCCAAAGAAGGCGAACCCTCCTGGGAGAGCCCGTGGGGGCAAGGGAGACCCGGGTGGCACATCGAGTGCTCCGCCATGTCGACGAAGTACCTGGGCGAGCACTTCGACATCCACGGGGGCGGAACGGAACTGATATTCCCACACCATGAGAACGAGATAGCGCAGCACGAGGCGGCGACCGGGCATCCTTATGTAAACCATTGGGTGCACCACGGCCTGGTTAATCTGGTCGGAGAGAAGATGTCGAAGTCGACGGGGCACTTCAAGACCATGGAGGAGATCTCCAGGCGCTTCCCGGCCGACGTAGTCAGGTTCTACCTGCTCTCCACGCACTACAGGTCCGAGATCGAGTTCTCCGACGAGCGGCTGAACGAGGCCGGCGTGGCCATAGGGCGGTTCGAGAACCTCTTCAGGACTCTGTCGCGGACGGTGGGCCCGGAGGGAGAGGGGGAGGCGGCCGACGCGCCGAGTCCACCCGTGTCCGATCTCAAGGAGAAGTTCCTTGACGCGATGGACGATGACCTAAACACCGCACAGGCAATAGGTTACATGTTTGAATTAGTCCGTGTCATCAACCAGGGGCTTGATTCCGGAGCAGAGCAGCCCATCCTGCGCGCGGACAGGGCCGTGCTGAGGGAGCTGTCTGATATCTTGGGACTTCTGAAACATACAAAGAGCAAGGACCGGAGAGTGCCCGATGAGATCGCCGTAATGGTCCGGGAGCGCTCTGACGCGCGCGCCGCGAAGGACTGGGTTCGTGCCGACGAGCTTCGGGCCGCGATAGAGGAGGCGGGCTACCTGGTGGAGGACACCGGGGCGGGCTCCGTTGCCAGGAAGGTCAAGGAGTAGCTGAGCCGGGTGCCGGGACCAGTGGGGCGGAAGAGTGGCCGCTGAGCCGGGAGAAGCGGCGTGTCGCGGAAAATCATGAGAAAACCGCTGAAAACCGCTGATTTCGTGTTGACAGCGCAGCACTTCTCCAATAGCATATAGCGTTTGTGCAGCTGGCGGCTTCTGGAACAAGCCCCGCAGCCGGGTTGTGTTCGCATATCCCGGGCTGGCGTAGCTCAACGGTAGAGCACCTCACTTGTAATGAGGTGGTTGGGGGTTCGATTCCTCTCGCCAGCTCCAGAATTGGAGGTAAGTCCGACGCCCCAGGGGCCTGGTGTTTCCCGGCGTCGAGGACGATCCGGGGGGGTTCCCGAGCGGTCAAAGGGAACAGACTGTAAATCTGTCGGCGAAGCCTTCGGAGGTTCGAATCCTCCCCCCCCCACCACTCCAGTGGTGCCAAATAGAGGGAAGGTAGGTGCGGGAATAGCTCAGTTGGCTAGAGCATCAGCCTTCCAAGCTGAGGGTCGCGGGTTCGAGTCCCGTTTCCCGCTCCAAAATACTGCGCCCGTCGCTACGTAAAGGGTTGACTGCGACGGCATGTGCTGATAGACTGATCGGTCAATTCGAACCGGCGGCTGTCGGTGGCCGGCGTGGCATATCTGCGCTCACGTAGCTCAGTCGGTAGAGCGCATCCTTGGTAAGGATGAGGTCACCGGTTCGATCCCGGTCGTGAGCTCCACATCGTTGAGGCTTTCACTCGCCAGACGGGTGCCTCGGCCAGCGCAGAGAATAGCGAACTCCTGTTGATGGAGGAGAAGGAAGATGGCGAAGAAGAAATTCGAGAGGACGAAGCCTCACGTCAACGTTGGGACGATCGGTCACGTTGACCATGGCAAGTCCACGCTGACGTCGGCGATGACGCTGTGCCTGGAGAAGCGGGGACTCGCGAAGTATATGGC
>JBDRFG010000037.1:0-14255 GCA_043819135.1 Candidatus Eiseniibacteriota bacterium
CGTGGCGGCGAAAGCGTGCATCACGAAGGAAGCGAAAGGACTGTCCGCTTTTGAGCGCTATCTCACCGCGTGGGTTGCGCTCTGCATCGTCGCGGGTATCGTGCTCGGGAAACTCGCGCCGGGCGCCGCGCGCTTTCTCGACGGACTCGCCATCCACGTTGACGGCGCCCCGGTGGTGTCCATTCCCATCGCCATCTGTCTCTTCTTCATGATGTACCCAATCATGGTCAAGATCGATTTCCAGGAGGTCCTGAAGGCGGGTCGCAGCGCGAAGCCGGTCGGCCTGACTCTCGTCCTCAACTGGGCCATCAAGCCGTTCACGATGTACGCGATCTCGGTCTTCTTCCTGGGCGTCCTCTTCCGCCAGTTCATAGGGCCGGACGCCGTCGACTACGTCAAGATGCCGCTCGGACTCGACCTCGACGTTGGCGCGGTCTACGGCGCGGGCCAGGTCATCCTCCGCGATGGAATCAAGATGCTCGAGGTGCCGCTCTGGCGCAGCTACCTCGCGGGGTGCATTCTCCTGGGGATAGCGCCGTGCACCGCGATGGTGCTCGTGTGGGGGTACCTCGCGAAGGGCAACGACGGGCACACGCTCGTCATGGTGGCCATCAACTCGCTCACCATGCTCGTGCTCTACGGCCTGCTGGGCGGGTTCCTTCTCGGCGTGGGCAGGCTGCCGGTGCCGTGGCAGGCGCTCGTTCTCTCCGTCGGGATCTATGTCGCGCTGCCGCTCGTCGCCGGCTACCTCTCGCGCAAGGGCATCGTCCGGGCGAAAGGGGAGGAGTGGTTCAAGAAGAAATTCCTCCACGTGCTGACGCCCGTGACAATCACCGCGCTCCTCATCACTCTCGTACTTCTCTTCTCGTTCAAGGGTGACGTCATCCTCGCCAACCCGCTGACCATTCTCTGGATCGCCATCCCGCTCTTCATCCAGACCAACCTCATCTTCTGGATCGGCTACTGGGCCGCGCGCGTCATGAAGCTCTCATACGAAGACGCGGCCCCCTCCGCGATGATAGGAGCCTCGAACCACTTCGAGGTCGCCATCGCGACGGCGGTCATGCTCTTCGGGCTTTCATCGGGCGCCGCGCTCGCGACGGTCGTGGGCGTGCTCATCGAGGTGCCGGTGATGCTCATGCTGGTGCGGATAGCCTTGAGGACGCAGGGGTGGTTCGCACAGGACGCTGACACGGTCTGAGCCTATACTGGCCGGGGGTCGGTTTCAGGGCTCTGAGGCCACCACTCGTCCCATATCTACGTTGGTTCACTCTGCCGCATGTTCACTTGCTATCTCGGACACAATGCACTAAGCTCACCACACACATCCGTGGGACATCCACATGGAGCTGGTTGTCATGAGCGATTCGTCGGATCACAGGCTGAGATTCTCTCTAGCACTCGGGATCACCCTCTTGGTGGCTCTCTCCGCCAGCAGCGCCTTCGGCGCCGGACTCTGGAGTGAGGCGGTGCTTGTCGGGGAGGATGATGACTATGACTGCGTTGCCCCTGGGGTAGCGGTAGCTGCCGATGGAACTGCCTTCGTCATCTGGTCCGTTCTCGATCCTGAGGAGATGGATGACGAGATTGTCTACGTCACAGTTTCAGACACCGGGCAGTCTGAGCAGATGCTTCTACATGCGCCCAATGCAGGAATGGACCGGATCCCATTCGTCTCCGCTGGGTCTGACGGCGTGCCGTGGGTGATATGGGAACGGTACGGAGACGGTTACGAGCAGGTGGTCAGCCACTGGAACGGAGCGATATGGGTACCTCCCGAAACCGTGTTCAGTCAGGGCGGCAGGTACGACTGGTACAGCATCTATGCCGCAAGCAACGACGATGTCTTGGTGGCCCGTGACGCGAGGGTGCCCGGACGCTCAGATAGAGATGTCTTCGTGCGCCACTGGGATGGGCACTCGTGGAGTGAGGTAGAGCAGATCGGCTTCCAGGATGAGGATGACCGAAGTCCAGTGATGGCTCTGGAG
This sequence comes from Candidatus Eiseniibacteriota bacterium, assembly GCA_043819135.1. GTDB lineage: Bacteria > Joyebacterota > Joyebacteria > Joyebacterales > Joyebacteraceae > JALGZG01. Next base: position 1,989 of record JBDRFG010000037.1, read on the forward strand.
CCCGGGGGCCGGGCCTTCGTGGCTTGGCTTTCCAAGTTCCCCCCTGGGAGGCCTGATCGGATTTACGCTGCCGTGCGAGATAGCGAAGGGTGGAGTACGCCTGCGGTGGTTGATACGAGTCCCGGGAACATCGTCATGTGCGATATGGAGTTGCTTCCGGACGGCCGCCCGATCGTGGTATGGACAGGGAACGGGTACACGACCTCTACGGACATCGAGTACGCGATCCTAGAGGACTGGGGTTGGGACTACTGCGGTCTTGTCAATGAGCCGGACGTTCCAGGAGTGGATGATGACAAGAAAGCGCGGCTTGCCCGTAGCGGGTCGGGTGACCTCTGGGCTGTCTGGCACGCTGGCCTGAGCGGCACGGGCATCACGGGGATCCAAGCTTCCAGGTGGAGGGACGATTCTTGGTCACAGGAGGAGCTCGTATCGGTTGCTGATACGACTCACCTGACCATGGATAGCACAGGAGGAGTAGCAGTCTCCAACGATGGCACGGTATGGGCCGTTTGGAAGCGAATGCAGGATGAATTCCCCTGGGACGACGACGTCTACATGGCGATTCGCGCGGCGCCGACGGCCGAAGGCGTCTACGGATTGTCGGCGCAGGTATCAGGTAGCGCCGTGATTGTGGCCTGGCATGTGTCGGGCGCGTGGTCCGACAGTGGATTCCATGTGTGGAGACTGGCCGACGCCGGCGCGGTGGATGGAGCCACGCCCGGCTCCGTACCAGCAGAAGCGGTTAGGATCACTGAGCATCCAGTGAGGGGATGCTCGGATTGCTCCTTCATCGACTCTTCAGCGAACACTCAGGGAACATACTGGTACTGGATTGGCGGGCAGCGGAAGGGGCCTGTCCTGGGTCCGGCGAAGGCGGTCATCCACGGAAGCGGAGACTCGGAGACAGTGGGGATCACGGGTGTGAGACCCAATCCAGCATCCGACGGAGTCTGTCTGGACATCATTTCGCCAGGCGACACGAGCGCGAGTCTCGGGATCTACACCTCAGATGGCAGGCTCCTGCGGCGCTGGCCCGTCGGCGGCACAGCGAGCAGTGGGCATGCGGCTCAGGTGATCTTCTGGGACGGAACAGACTCGGCGGGAAGGAGGTTGCCCAGTGGGATCTACTTCGCTGCGCTCGTTGAGGAAGGTCGTTCCTTGAGCGGGAGTGTGAGGACAATCGTGATTCTTAGGTGAAGTGCTGTTCTGCGCATCGCCTCCCCCGTACTACCTCCAGTCTGTCACAATGAAGGAGGTCCAGAATGAAAGCTCATTCTCTTATTGCAATTGTGATGTTGGGCCTCATCGCTGTAGCCCCAGCCCACCCCCAGTTCTTGGGCGAGGGTGGTATCGGCATCACGTCGCCCCCTGACAGCACCGGCGCGTCGGTTCCTGGTCGTGGCTGCCCTGACTGGACGTCCACGAACAACGACTTCTACAACCTCTACGACGTGGGTGCCTACTACGAGTGGATTGATCTCGATATCGATCTTCTCATAAGTAGTCAGTTCGACGGCCAGCAGCACGGCTTCGTTACTGATACTGAAGCACGCAACTTCCTGGATGCTCTCGATTTGGAATTCGACAATCGCTTCAACTGGCAGGACACAGATCTTGCCATGACTTTCAAGTACGCGCACCGCTCTGAGATTCCCTACGATGAGACGAATCCGATCTACCACTTTCTGGTGTATCAAGATTGCCTCGACGACCCAAGCGTGCCGATCGATGAGATCAACCACCTTGACGTCTACCTCAGACCCGGCAACAGCGCCAGTTGGCCGGGCCCCAGCGACAAGAAAGAGGATGGCCCGGTCGGAGAACCCGATATCTGGCATGAGAACTCTGTTGGCGTCGCAGACCTTGGGGGGAACGACCTAGAGAGCACTGACGAAGAGCTTTGGCCGCGGCGGAGCGCACAGCAGGCATGTCATGAGTTCACGCATATCTGCTGGGACTCCAATGAGAAGACCTACGGTGTGCACTACACGGAGGAATACGCCGTCAACCCCCGCGACTACTGGGAGCTGTTCACCTGCTCTGCCGAGTACCTAGTGGTTCCTCCTATTGACTCCCTGCAATGGGACCTTCGATATGGGTACAGCATTCTGGATGACATGAGCGAGGCTCACGGAGGACCGTCGGGCTTCGATCCGTCCTGCGCTGACCCTCCTGCATCCATGGGGGTTAATGGCAGGAATTACCAGAGGTATCACCTGTGGAGGCTCTTCGGGTCCTATCTCGGATGGAGATTCAGGGACCCCGCCATTGGGGAGACGTTACTGTCTCGGTGGTCCAGGAATCTCACGTACCGCAACGGTTCTTGGGCGATGGAGCGGACCTTCTGCGGGCTAGCCAAGATCCTCGATGATGAAGAGCTATATGGAGACATAGGACACGGAACACCGTGGGAGGGGCCGGGAGAGGCAAGGACAAGCACCCTCTTCGCAGATTACGGGATCGCGCGGTGGGTTGACCACAACAACTACGATTCGGACTACTACTTCGGTTCGGACTACTCACCCTGTTGGAGCGCAGGGCAGTTCATGAAGGTTGATTCGAATACTCTCGCGTACTGGGAGCTGGCGATACCACCTGAGTTTGTATTGGACGGTGACAATGTCGACGAGTGGACGGAGTATCCGGACCCGAGCGACGCCAACTGCCCCGACGGCTGGTACGACTACGATCACGGTGCTGGGTACGGGCACACCTGCGTACCCATCAAGGTCGACCTCTGGGGCAGCAATTATCTCGTCTTCCGGGCCGACACGGACTACTTCACGCAGAGTTGGGACGACACCCTGGTGCTTGAGTTCGACTGGACCGGCAATATGAACCAGGATGTCATGTTGTGGATGAGCGTTCTGACATACCCCACCTCTGCGGACAGCCTGTTTCTTCACGGTGCCGAGCTGCAGGTCGTGGATACGGAAGTCTACCGCCCATGGGATCCTCAGACGGTCACGATCACTGTACCCGATTTCAAGCGCGACCATACGGAGGCCGTCGTGATCGTCCTCACGGTCACGGACCGTCTCTACGACATCGACCATGATCCCACGTATCGGTGCATGAGGAGAATGGCGTACACGGAAGGCGGACCAGATCTGGTCTTCTCGTATCGTTTCAAAGTTGTTGGGACCCACGACCCGGGCGGCGGTTGTCCCTTCGTTGCTTCACGGACGTCAAGTGGCTACGTTGAGGACAACAACGTACTGGCCAGTGGCGTGGCTTTCGGAAGCGACATCCTGGACGCCTACCTGCTGGCAGAGAAACCAGAGAACGTCGGAGGTGAGTACGGCATCCAGATCTCCGAGAATGACACCGACTACACGCAGTTCGACAGAATCCGGCTGCTAGCCGTGGATCACTCGCCAGATCTTGACGTTGCTGCGTTCTCTGATGGCTCTGTCGGTCCATACTCTGTGTCGGCGCTTCCCGTCGCCTGCCGCGATTCCGATGGGCGCGACCTGCTGAATGCAGTGTTGGCACAGGACGGCGAATCCGTGCTGATCGAAGGCGGCTCGTGGATTGAGGTGGTCTTCCCGGCGCCAGGGCAGTCCCGCGGAGGCGGGGTAGGCACCCGCGGGAATCCCAGCCAGAAGATCGACCCGCCCGGAGGTGGCGGGCGAGATGCGTCGTCACCAGGCGAACTCGATCTCACCGAGCTGTGCTACCGCGCGAATCCATGCACACGCATACTAGATACTCAGGGCGCCCTCTCCATTGATGGGGATCTCGCACGACTCAGAGTAACCGCTCCACGAGACTTCTATCTGGACCACATCTTCCTGGCGGATCGACCCAATGAGCCGGTTCTGGTTCGGGACTGTGAGGTTGCCCGCGCCGAGCACTCCGCGTTCGGGGACTGCTCTGGCGCTGTCGCGGCGGATGATGGGTCATACGTCGAACTAGCACCGGGCAATGCGATTGAGGTACTCTTCCGAGCGCCACAATTGGCGAGCGACCACGTTCGAGACTTCGTACTGGTGACTGAAGGGCAGTACGAGTTCGGGCGAGGCGATGAGGACACGCCCGAGCCACAGCCCGAGGAACCCAGCTTTAGCACAGTGGCCTATCCCAACCCGTTCCGCGAGTTGACGACGATCAGCTACGACGTGCCTGAGCCCGGCGGCCATGTGATCGTGCGCGTGTACAGCGCTGCTGGGAGACTGGTTCGAGAGCTGGAGAATCAACCGCTACGGGCCGGTACCCGAACGCTGATCTGGGATGGCACAGACGATCGAGGAGAGTCCGTTGCTTCCGGCGTCTATTTCTGCAAGATTCAGGCGGCGGGCCGCGAGGCCGAGAGCAGGCTTGTTGTCTTGAAGTGACCTTGCCTCCTTGTGGGATCGATGGAATTACCGGTCCCAGGGGCATCTCGAGATGTCCGGGGGACCGTCTCCTGGTGGGGGCTTCTCGTGGTTCCTACGTTGTGGCTGCCGCCCAAAGAAGGTCTCGCGGAAGATCATGACTGCCGAGGTAGCGATATCTCTTGTTCTTCCGTCGGGCGCCGCGCTCGCGACGGTCGTGGGCGTGCTCATCGAGGTGCCGGTGATGCTGATGCTGGTGAGGATCTGTTTGCGGACGCAGGGGTGGTTCGCTCAGCGATAGAGCGCCTTGATCGCACCCCAGGAGAACTCGCTGACGACTACCTGCGTGCAGGCTTCATCAAGACACCACGGGTCGAAGTCCACACAGGACTCCAGGGACGGGTCGTCGTAGCAGTCGACGATCTTGGCGTCGATCTCCAGCGGGTCTGTCGTGCCCCACCAGTTACCCTCGGCGTCGATGTCCTCCCATGGGGAGCAATACGCTTGGGCTTCAATGATCTCGATGTTGAGCGCATTGCCCGTGAAACGGTTACCGTGGAGAGTACCCCAACACAGCATTGCGCCAATGTCCTTGCCCTGTATTGTGTTATCGATGACGGCTACATCGCAGGGATTGCCCGCCAAGTAGATGCCGTGGCTTGACCAACGTCCTCCGGGGGCGCGGGGCAGTACCCCTATCGTGTTGGATTCTATAGTGAGCGGTGCAGGAGAAAGACCGTCGCTCCAGACACCGACTTCGCTCTCCACCTCGTTTCCGACGACCATGCCGCCCGAGTCCCAGAAGACGACTGATCCATAGACTCTGTTGTTGCGAATCGTCGGAGACGACAGCTCCTTGCTGTACACGCCATGCGCCCATACATCGATCGTGTTTGCCTCGATGACCGGAGAGCTTGCGTAGCACAGCACACCGGTGCGCAGTCCCCAGCCTAACCCTTCGTTCTCAACGTTGAATCCCGTGAATACTGTCTGAGGTCCACATCCTTCGAAGTACACGGCTGCCTGACAACCGATTGCCCCGATCGTCGTCGAATCAGGACCTGCGGTGCTCCGCAGCATGACGCCGTCCTTCATTACGACTGCCGCCCGATTCATGCTCAGCGGATCGTGCATGTCCACATATTGTACCTCAGAGTAGAGACCGGGCAGCACCGCAACGGTGTCGCCCGAGACCGCAGCCACCATCCCCTCACCGATCAGCTGAAACGGCTGCAGCCAGCTGCCATCTCCCGTCCCCGGTTGAGCGTCGTCGTCGACGTAGAGAACACGCCCCAAGCACGTACCGACAAATGCTGCTTCGAGCGCGATCACAGCGCCGATACAGGCCAGCAGCCTTACGCGATTGCACGTTCCAAGTGCTGAGCGCACCCCCCCCTCCCTTCTGCCCCTTGCCTCCAGGTGCGACGGCTCTCGTCCTGTCCGCGAATCAGAACCGCACGCAACTGAATCAGGGGACAGCACAAGGCTATCTGATCAGAACGAGTTTCCTCAGCTGACGGAAGCCGGAGCTCTCCATCTTGAAGAAGTAGACACCGCTTGCGACGGAGCTGCCACTGTCGCTCCGGCCGTCCCATGAGACCGTGTGCAGTCCCGCGTCGAACTCACGGTTACACACCGTTCGAATGCGCCGTCCGCTGAGATCGTACACTTCAATGCTGACATGTTGGCCGTCTGTTCCCGTGGCGAACGCTATGTCAGTCGACGTTCTGAACGGATTCGGCGTGTTGGGCAGCAGAGCGACGAAGCCCTCAGTGGTCGTCGTCCGGTCACCCGCAACGTCACCCCGGCCTCCCGACTGACAGTTATGACCGAAATGCGAGGTGAAGATACCGAAGTCCGTCGGGTTCCACTCGTCGTCTCCGTTCAGATCGGCAACCCACTCCTCTGCCGCGTACGCGGTGGCGAACATGCCGAAGTCCACGCTATCAACGTCGCCGTCTGCATCCATGTCTACAGATCTGACTGCCTGGCCCACCCCAGCAATGTCAATGCCGCTCACTTGTGGTAGCCAAACGGCAGCCTGGTCGGCTCCGCCTGTCGGAGGCAATGTAATGAGGAGGTCTCCATTCTCGTCGGATTCGTAGAACTCCTCTGGGCGATAGACGTGCGAGCTCTCTGAGTAAGCTTGGCACTCCTCGGGGAACACCGGAGGGTCATAGTGCGTTCCCGTGGTGCTGATACGGATCTTGATGTCAGTAGATGGCACGCCCGCTAGAGGCTGGCCGAAGTTATCGACGAGATGCAGTAGGACCGCCAGCGTGTCTTGGTCTGCCGCCGGGCACAGGCAAGGCACACCGTCCGGTGCTTCAGTGGTGGGCACTGCTCTGCACGTGGAGGCTCCCGGGTCGAGCACAACTCCGGAGAGCTCGTACGCCCAACTGACCAGCAGTGGGTCAGTTGGTATCCAGCCCTTATACTCCCATCCAGGGGGATCCTCTTCATACCATTCGTAATAGAACGTCTTCAGCGTGCACTCGCTGTCGGTCATGCTTCCGTTGACAAGCTTGCAGTGACCCATCACGAGTTCGGGGGCGATTTCGGGCAGCGACCCGTACCCAATATCATTGAAGGAGAGCGACGAACATGCTCCACTCGATATCCTCGAGAGACCCCACGCATCCGGAGTTCCTGTGAATTGCTCCGATAGGAGCGGCACTGTCTTGGTGAGTCTGTGTTGCACGAACTTCTGGCGGTTCCCAGACTCGCCAAGGCGATGCACCACGTTTGTCTCTTCCATCGTGTCGTATCCGTACGCCCACCGCACCTGCAGATCGTAGGGTGACCTGAGTCGCATCAGTGCCTGAAAGGCACTCACCCGGCCCCACCCTGTCTCCTCATCCCACCCAGGATAGGCGTATGTATTGTTGATCGCATCCTCGTACACGAGGTCCGTGGCCGACGCACAGATGATGCCCTCAACTTCCTCATTTGTGAGGTAAGGGTCCTCCGCGAGCAGCAGGCACGCTACGCCCGAGGTCAGCGCTGCGGCGCACGATGTGCCACCGAAAGATGCCACGCTCTCCCAAGAACCGCACGGCCCGTACATGGCCTCTGCCGTCCAGTGCAACCTACCAGGGGCGACGACATCGAGGCTCTGCCCGTACATGGACTCGAACCGTGCGGAGCCATCTTCATCTTCGTAGATGGGCTCCCACGTCACGCGCTGATTGTTGAAGCTCATCGCTCCCACATTGATTACCCCCTGTTCTACATCTGCGGGGAAATGCCGCGCGGTTGGATCTTCGCCAGGCCAGGTGACGTTGCCCTTTGAGGCCACCATCGTCACTCCTTGCTGGAATGCGTTGATCATGGGGTACCAGAGGGTCTTGTAGGAGCTGGGCCAGTCGCCGCCGAACGACATGTTCACGACATCCGCTCCGTCAACGACTGCGGAACCAAGCGCCGCTGCAGGCATGACGAAGGAGCCATGGCGCACGGTAGGACAGTATGCGAGACCCGGTACTCCCACCGCCGTACTCATCCTGCCACCCACCGGCCACACCGGCGGCTCCACCATCCCATGTGCCGGGCGTGCGGTTGTTGGTGATTCCTGCGGCTGCCGATGCCACCATGGTCCCGTGTCCCTCACTCCACAAAGGGGGGCAGCAGTAGTCGTATGGGTCTTCCCCAGCCGTGGGACTGCAGCCAAGACCGTCTGGGTCTATGAGGTTGAACCCCCCTACTACGATGCAGCCTGCGCCGAAGCACAAGGCGCCAGGGGTGGGCGACAGGTCAGGGTGATCGTAGCACACACCGGTGTCGATGATGCCTAGCAGGATATCCTCGCTGCCCGTTTGGAGCTGCCATGCTCTCTTGACATCGATGTCAGCGTGCCTAACGGAGTCCTCGTGCTGGCCGGTGTTGAACAGACCCCACTGGTGGTCATTCTCCAGCATCGCGTCGTTTGCGGGAGGATCGTCCCAGGCATCAGGCTCCAGGATTGGCAGCCGCTCTGCGAAAACGACTGACGGTTCCTCTTCAAGCGCGCCAACGAGTGCATCGAGGGAGCGCTCGCCATCAAGGTGAAGCAGGAAGATCTGCGACAGGTCTATGACGCGCACCATCTCCCCCGTTCTCGCCTGACGGAGCGTGTCGTGAGGGGCGAATCCCTTGAAGATTTTCTCGACTCTGAGTACGCCGTGATCCCCCATCAATTGCTCCACCTCCGGGACGAAGAACGCCACGGAATCCAAGGGCGCCGGGGCCATCTCGTTCGGGAGATCAACGACTCCGTGCATGAACATGACAGAGATTCTATCGGGATCAAGTTGCACCAGTGCTTCTTGTGCCATTGAGCTGCCTGAGGAAAAGAGCAGCAGCCCCACACTTATCGCGAACACGCGGACCGCGGAGCGTGGTCTCAACATGGCAACCTCCTTTGGGTGAAGTGCCGCCGGCCTTGAGGGAACCCATTCAGGGGAGTGTACGCAGCTGCGCAGGCTCCCCGGTCCGTGGTGAGCGATACAGGGCCTTGATTGCACCCCAGGACGAAGGCCGGACGGGCACCTGAGTACAATTCTCATCCAGGCACCAGGGGTCGAAGTCAACGCACGACTCAAGAGAGGGGTCGTCGTTGCAGTCGACGATCCTGGCCTCAATCTCTAGAGGGTCAGTAATACCCCACCAGTTTGCCTCAGCGTCGATGTCCTCCCAAGGCGAGCAGTAGGCTAGCACCCCAATCTCGATGTTGACCGCGTTGTCGAGGAACCGGTTGCCGTGCAAGATTCCCAAACAGAGCTTCGCTCCGACATCCTTGCCCTGTATCGTGTTGCCGAGTAGGGTGACCTCGCCGGAGGCGCCCCACGACGTGACGCCTATTCCGATCGCGTCCCGCTCGCCCGCAGGATTGCCCCCTGCCACGCCAATGGTGTTCAACTCAATGAGCACAGGAAATGCCCCCGGCTCGTCTATCATCACGCTTATGTGCCCTTCGACGGTGTTGCCGACGACATCTCCTCCTGATCCACCGATGAACACGATTGAGCCATCGCCCACAGTGTTGTTGAGAATCGATGGAGCCGACCACTCCCTGCAGTAGATCCCATCGAGCCACTCGACCATCACATTGGAGTCAATCAAAGGCGAGCTGTCGTAGCACAGCACACTTGTCCGGAGCCCCCAGCCCATCCAGTCAGTGAAGATGGTGAATCCGATCAGGGCCGTCTCGGGGCCGCACTCATCGAAGTAGATGGCGGCCTCCACACCCAATCCCTCAATGGTCGTGGAGTCCGCGCCAGCCGTGCTCCGCAGGACGACACCGTCCTTCATGATGACAGCTGCCGAGTTCATCCCCGTACCATCGTGCATGTCGACATAGAGAGCCTCGGAGTAGACCCCAGGCCGCACCGCGAGAGTGTCTCCGAACACCGATGCGTCCATTCCCTCGCTGATGAGTGAGAACGGGAACTCTGAGCTTCCGTCGCCGGATCCAGGGGAGGCGTCGTCGTCGACGTAGAGCGTGCTGGCATGACCACTGCCAAGGGGCACAGTCAGGTGTAGCACGGCTAGCACAACAGCCAGAGCCATTGAATCACCGTGCCGACGCTGCGGTCTCACAATCGGCCTCCTGCCGCGCGCTGCGACGCACGTCAGCGCTCAGCCCAAGTCTAGTACACTCAGCTGCACGGCGCTAGCGCAGAAGCACGAGCTTCCTCTGGTGGCGGAATCCAGAGCTCTCCATTCTGAAGAAGTACACGCCTGAAGCGACCTGATTGCCACCCTCGTTCCGACCGTCCCAGGACACCGTGTGCAGACCTGACTCGAAGCTGTCGTCACACAGCGTCTGCACGAGCCGTCCCCTCAGGTCGTACACTTTGATACTGACTCGCTGCGTCGCGTCTCCTACCGCGAACGCTATGTCGGCGGAGGCAGCGAAGGGGTTTGGCGTGCTGTGCAGAAGGGCGACAAGACCCTGCTGTTCCTCCAGATCATCATGCTCCCCGCGAGCACGCGCGCCTGACAGGCAGTTGTGGTTGTAGTGTGAACTGAACAACGAGAAGTCCGAAGGTCCCACATCCCAGTTCCCGTCCAAGTCAGCAGCCCATTCCTTTGCTGCGTACGCGCTGGCAAACGAGCCGAAGTCAACGCCGTCAACATCACCGTCGGCATCCATGTCCACAGATCTGACTGCCTGGTTCTCTACACCGATATCAGTGCCGCTCACATGAACCATCCAGAGTGCGCGTTCGTCGGCCCCGCCCGTCGGAGGTAGTGTAACGAGGAGGTCTCCATTCCCATCGGACTCAAAGAACTCCTCTGGGCGATAGACGTGCGAACTCTCAGAGTAGGCCTGGCAAGCCTCTGGGAAGGATGGCGCCGAGTTGTACGGACTTAGCGTATTCACATAGATATTGATGTCCGTCGAAGGCACTCCAGCTAGAGGCTGCCCAAGGTTGTCGACGAGATGTAGTAAGAGCGCCAGCGTGTCTTGGTCTGCGGCTGGGCAGAGGCACGGCACGCCGTCTGGTGCCTGTGTCATGGCAACAGCCGTGCAGCTTGAGGCATCTGGATCGAGCACAGTACCGGAGAGCTCGTAGTGCCAGCCGATGAGCCCAGGGTCTGTGGGCAGCCAGCCCCTGTAGATCCATTCCCCATCTTCCTCTTGGTACCACTTGTATCCGAAGGTCTTGAGATCGCATGAATTCTCTGTGATGCTCCCCTTGACCACCTTGCAGTGCCCCATGACCAGCTCGGGCGCCATCGGCGAAGCCTCTCTGTCCCACGCGGTAAGCAGTGAGCAGGCACCGGATGACACCCGTGAGAGTCCCCACACGGCTGGAGGCTCGGTGAAGTAGTCGCCCCCTAGTCCCACGGTCTTCAAGAACCTGTACTGCTCCAGGGAGTCGCACTCACCGCCGTTCTCGAATTCGTAAGTGACTCCCGTCTGCTCCATGACGTCATAGCCGAATGCCTGGCGCACTTGGAGCTCATACGGTGCCCTCAGGCGCATCAATGCCTGGAATGCGTCCACGCGTCCCCAACCGGTCTCTTCGTCCCAGCCGGGGTCGGCATATGAGACATTGACGGGGTTTGAGTAGACGAGATCCTTCGCTGACGCGCCTATTATGCCCTCGACCTCTTCGTTTGTGAGCAGCGGGTTCTCGGACAGCAGCAGGCACGCGACGCCCGATGTCAGCGCAGTCGCGCAAGAAGTACCGCCGAACTCCGTGAGATTAGGATAGGACCCGCAAGGGGAGTCCATTGCATCCGCCGACCAGTGGACTACACCAGGAGCCACGACATCGATGTGCGATCCGTACATAGACTGCCACGGAGTCGGATTCTGTCCCCAAGTGCCCCAGGTGACGCGCTCGTCGTAGTAGGTCGATGCACCGACTGCCACTACTCCCTGCTCCGCGGCTGCTGGCCACCAAGGCTCCGTGAGGTCATCTGTGACGTCGTATGAGTTGCCCATCGCTGCGACCATCGTTACTCCCTGCTGGAAGGCGTTGATCATGGGATACCAGAGGCTCTTCCAGCTGCTGTTCTGTGACCACATTTGGCCGAAGGACATGTTCAGCACATCGGCTCCGGAAAGGACTGCGTGGTCGATCGCTTGGCCGGACATGTAGCTCGGTCCTAGAGAGCGATAGGCCAGTATCAGAGCGCCAAGGTCGGTGTTCGAGTAGTCCCCTCCCGCCACGCCCGCGACACCTCCATCCCAAGTGCCATACTCCCAGTTGTTGCTCAAGCCGACAGCGGCAGCGGCCACCTTCGTGCCATGGTCATCCTGTGGACTGAGGCAGCAGCCATATGGCCATTCGCCAAGGCAGTCATCCGGGTCAAGGAAGTTGACGCCACCGACGATCTTACACCCCAGCCCGAAGCACTGCCAATATGGATCCGGAGACAGATCTGGGTGGTCAAAACAGACGCCGGTATCGATGACGCCGAGGAGGACATCCTCGCTTCCCTTCTGAAGCTGCCA
>JBDRFG010000038.1:0-4230 GCA_043819135.1 Candidatus Eiseniibacteriota bacterium
GCGCGGTCGGGAGGGTTTCGCCCTCAAGGTCGAAGGCGAGAGCATGATAGAAGCAGGCGTCCTCGACGGCGACTACGTGGTCGTGCGCAAACAGGAGTCCGCCGACGATGGGGACATGGTGGTGGCGCTTATCGAGGACGAGGCCACGCTCAAGCATCTCTACCGCGAGCGTGGGGGCGTGAGGCTCGAGCCCGCCAACAAGAGTATGGACGCCATCCGAGTGAGGGACGGCGAGTTCAGGATTCAGGGGAAGGTGGTCGGCGTGGTGCGCATCATGGACAGCAGGCGGTAGGAGGGGGAGTAGATGGCACGACTTCGGTTCAAGAACTTCAGCGACCTCGCATTCATCCAGGGTATCGACAAGCCGCAGCACCTCGGGCCCCTACTCGAGCCGCACAAGGAGTACTTCGCCCGGCAGGGCGTCGACGTCACGAACCTCAAGAACGCCGACGCGACGGATCGCCAGCTTCTGCGTGTGTTCACGCAGCCAGACGAAGACATGCCGGTTGACCTCCTTGAAACCCTCTACGTGCTCGACGATCTCGCCGACGAGGGCGGCCACGATCGGATTCTGCATGAGGCGGAACGCGAGGGGATCACTCTCGACGGCAGCGACATGACGCCGGGTGAGTTCGCCATCGTGGCCCACCGCGGCCACCCTGGCCTGGTACAGATGTGCCATGAGAAGACGCTCTACCAGAAGATCAAGAACTACCAGGAGTATCAGGCCAAGGGCAGCAGGCGTGTGGAGCTCGCGTCGGTGCAGAAGAAGGTTAAGCAGCTCGAAGGAGCGCTCGGACCCTGGTTCGAATCGAAGGACCGAAGTCCGGCCTGCGAGATCCACGCCTATGAAGAGGATGGGGAGATCAAGTTCCTCATCACGCACGGACGGATGCTGCGGACCGAGGGCAGCTTCGACAGACAGCTGAGGCGCTCCCGCGTGGCGTACCGGCCGCAGAAGCACGACTCCGTGATCTACGACAAGCGGCTCTGCGTCCTGAGGATCAACGCCCAGACGCAGGGGGAGAAAGACCTCTACCGTGATGCCTTCGGCCGAGTCCTCTTCGACGACGCCGGGCACTTCCCTGGAGAGGACCTCTATACGCTCGCGCCGCTCAAGCGCGGGGCGGATGCCTTGCGGCTGGTGGCCGGGATCGAGTCCGTGCGGCTCACCGAGGTATGGATCCAGATCGACAACGACCAGCGCTTCGTCCAGACGTCGAAGGCGTTCAACCTCGTCGAGAGCATCGCAAGATATGGGAGGCCCAATCTTGCAGAGGGCCGGCTGGTAAGGGCCTCTTTCCTCGTGAAGTACTCAAGCGGCGGGCGTGCGCGGAAGCTGGAGCTACGTCCCACGAACGTTGCCATCTACGATCGTGACCGCGACGGTGGGCCGGCGGAGGCCTTCATGAGTGCGAACGGCTACCTCAAGATCGGAGCGCCGGGTGATGGTCGCTCTTGATCTCTCGCCGTTCTGGGAGCTCATTGAAACCGACTTCCCGCTTGCCGGCCCGCGGTGTGATCTGCGGAAGCGCCTCGGGCGGGATCTCGTTGCTGCGTTGGAGGCCGGCGGGCTTCTCCCATACCTGCGGATTGCCGATGCTGTAGCCTGCCCTCGTCCGGGCGGAGCTGGGTGTCCCCGGCAAGTGATAGAGCGCGGGGACGGGACCTTCCAGGCAGTGTGCGGGAACGATCCCCCGGAATGCGAAGACATCGACTTGATCCTCAAGGACGTCGAGGTCCTCGGCGTCGATCCCAGGGTGCTGTGCGAAGCGCTCCGCAGGCCTCTGTGCGCCGGAGGGAAGGTCGAGCCGATTGCAGGCCTTCGGGGCGTGTATCGTACGGGGACCTTCAAGCCCGACCCGTCGATTCGCCACGCGGTCTACTTCGTCGCCCGCTGCGACACGCGGGAGTACGCAGAGGCGTTCGATGCCCTCCGGTCACGGCAGGAGGGACAGAGCTTCGCCGTCCTGGTGCCTACCGATCGCTTCGTCAGTGCTGACACGATTCGACAGATGGCGACACTGGGCATCCCGGTAATCGTTCTGCAGGGTCTTATCAACGCCGATACGAGCGGGGAGTTGGTCACTTCCGCAAGCCCGCTCGGCCTGCTCGGAGGCATCGGTCGTCGAGCCGCGACCACGGCCACGCTCTCGAACCCTGTCGTGGCGCAGACCATCACGCACAGCGGATGGCAGGATCTCGACGAGGACTCCTACGGCCGGCTCATCGAGTCGGTCGGGGAGTACGGTATTGTGGCCGACGAGAGGAGTCGAGTCGCGTGGAAGCGCTTGGATGGGCAGGAATCACCTGAGCGCAGGGAGGACATCCAGGCCAGCTACTTTCGCATGATCCGCGCGGCGGTCGAGAAGACCGGCTACTTCGATCCCGCCGTCGACGGCCCGGACGAGGACCAGGTGTCCGGGAAGCAGATCTTCCAGCGCGCCCGCAGTGCAATCGACGTGAAGTACCGAGCCAGCGACGACACCACACAGTGGCGTCTGTTCAAGACCGTGAAGGTCGACAGTCACGCCGAATACCACTTCCAGCCCGATCCCGATTGCCGCTTCGCACTAGTCTTCCTACCGCGTTCCTGACGTAGTCTCCCACATTCGAGCAGCTTTCTCTCCCCATACAGGCCGCGTACAGACCGCGTCCGCTCCGCATACAGAGCGCTCCACCAGACTCTCCCCGTGGGACATGACTCGCCCACGGAAGGAGAGATCGATGGAACAGGAATGGCGGTGTACCCGCTGCGACAAACTCCTCGCCGTGGTGCGAGGGGAGCGGCTGCACATCCGGTTCGCGCGTGGTCACGAGTACTTGGTCGGCTTCCCGGTGACCAGTGTGTGCCGCAACTGCGGGACGTTGAACGAGCTGAGGGACGGCATGAAGGCGGAGCCAAGCTGCGCGCCTTCACGGTGACGCACAGGAGCTGATTCGACAACCTCGAGGCGCTCGACGCCCTGATTGGCCAGTAGGAGGCGCAAGACGCCCGGCCGGGAAGGCCAGGCGTCATGGCGATCCCCTCGAGGGACCGGGATCGTGAGCGACTCGAAGAGGAGCTTCAGAGCGACGAGTACCAGGAACTGATCCAAGACCTGCGGCGGGATGAGCCGTTCCTGCGGCGATTCAGGACGTGGGCGGACGTCATCGCGTTCATGCGGAACGGCACCTCGACCGACCCTCGCAAGGACGAAGTCCTCCGACCCATCTTCCGGGCTCATCGTGAAGATCAAGACCCGCGCTGGCGCACCATCCTCCTCACCATGTTCTGGCCCGGCCTCGAGTCGATCTCCCACAAGAAGCGCCACTGGGACGAGGACTCCGACGAGCTCTGGCAGAACGTCGTCTGGACGTTCCTACGGGTGGTCTGCCGCCTGGACGTCAATCGCCGTCCGGCGCGGCTGGTCCAGAAGGTCGTGAACGACACCATTCATCATCTCCACGACGAGTACCGGCGGCGCTGGGACCGCATGGACCGCGAGCTCGCGGCAGACCCGGACGAGATCGAGTCGCTGGCCGGTGGGGCCGACGGGATCGACGTCGAGGCCATCGATCTTCGACAAGCGCACGAACGTGAGGTCAGCAGACTGCGGGAGCACCTGGACGCGGGGCGGATCGCCGAGAGCGACTTCCTGCTCCTCGTCGGGACGCGTCTGTACGGGCAGTCGGTCGCCGAGTACGCCCGCCGGGCGAACCTCGACTACCAGGTTGCGAAGAAGCGTCGGCAACGGGCGGAGGCTGTTATCCGGCGGTCCGAGAAGGAGATGCGGCGATCCTCTGAGACCATGTCCCCTTCGGAAGCCCTCGACCCCCCTTTCAAGACTGGAGACGAGTGAAGCCCCGACCGGGAAGGAGACCGACCATGATCAGCAAGGCCGAAGCGCGAGACCTGATCAACGACCTCTTCGAGGAAGAGGCGCTGGTGATCGGCGGGCTCGTCGCGGTCCACAAGATGGACGACGACCTGGTGTGGCGCCTGGTCAAGAACCTCGACGTGATCCGCGGGAAGATCCTGCGCCGCCTCGACGACGAGCCCCCGGGTGACGAGGCCCGTCCGTGGTATCGGCGCCCGAACATGAAGCCGCATCCGGCCATCGAGGACTTCCTCCTCTCGCTGAGGAGGTCGTGACCGATGCCGACCCGCCCGCCGCTCCATGTCACACGCCACTACAGCGAGCTCTCCGAGAAGGACACCGATGCGCTGATCGGCATCGTCGCCGATCT
>JBDRFG010000039.1:0-4797 GCA_043819135.1 Candidatus Eiseniibacteriota bacterium
GAACGACCCGCGCGTGGTCGAGGTGGAGTCTCGCGAGCTCGTCGAGGAACTCAAGGGCATGGGCAAGGACGTGGATTACCTGATGTTCGAGGATGAGGGGCACGACGTCCTCAAGTTCGACAACCGCGTCAGGTGCTACAATGGCATCACGGACTTCTTCGTCAAACATCTGAAGCCGTAGTTGGGCGGACGCTGCTATGGGACTAGCACTCATTGACTATCTCGATAACAGGTCTCCAGGGATTCTGGATGCCGAACTCGCTGAGCTAGTCGGCTGCAAGACGAAGAGAGTGAATGAGGCTGCTAGGCGAAGCACATACGTGGAGGCTAGAGAGCCCTATCGATATCAGATGACATCATCCGAGTGGGACGAAGTGAGGCGAATACTCACCGGGTCGGGGCATCTGCCAAGGCTTCGATTCCGCCCCAAGAGCTGTCCTCCGCATGTCTATTCATTCGAGGGCGCGTGCCTAGTGATTGGTCGACTCCGCATCAATCTGTCCAAGAAGAAGAAGGACACGTTGCTGAAGGCCTTCTCAAGGGAGTGCTTTCCAGTC
Organism: Candidatus Eiseniibacteriota bacterium; assembly: GCA_043819135.1. Lineage (GTDB taxonomy): Bacteria > Joyebacterota > Joyebacteria > Joyebacterales > Joyebacteraceae > JALGZG01. The sequence goes on from JBDRFG010000039.1 coordinate 558, forward strand.
ATTGACTACGGGGAAGGTAGGCGAGAGGAGAGTATCCGAAAGAGGCTCTCATCAGTTTTCGATGGCCTTGTGACAGTAACCTCTCACTTCCCGGTCACGACAAGTAAGGGGCCATTCCAGCTGGACATCTACCTAGAGGAGTGGAACATCGCCATTGAGGTTGATGAGATAGGACATCGGTGGGACCAACAAGGCGATCGGCGGCGAGAGGTTGCCATACGCGAAGTTCTTGGATGTGAGTTCATCAGATTTGTCGAAGACTCGGATTCAGATGAGTTGATTAACACAATACTGCGAGTCTACCATGGCAGGTAAGCAACCCGTGTCCGCCTGGTCAACGCCTGCAGCTGCCGCGCCAGGCCGTCACGCTGACCGTCCGATCACCTCGGAGGCGCACGATGAACCGGAACGTCGAGATCAAGGCGCGCGCGACCGACTTCGCGCTCCAGAAGACACGCGCCGCCGAGCTGGCGGATTCCCCGCCGGAGCTTCTCTCCCAGGAGGACACGTTCTTCAGGTCGAAGCGGGGGAGGCTCAAGCTCCGTCGGTTTGACGAGAGGCGTGGCGAACTCATATACTACGAGCGGGGCGACGCCCCCGGTCCCTCCGAGTCCCGCTACATGATCCTGCCGACCCGGGAGCCGGTCAGCCTCCGGGACGCGCTCTCGCAGGCGCTGGGCGTGTCGGGAGTGGTCCGGAAGCAACGCGAGGTCTATCATGTGGCGGGAACGCGCGTTCACATGGACACGGTCGAGGGACTCGGGAAGTTCATAGAGCTCGAGGCGGTACTGGGGCCCGACGAGTCGCGGGAGGATGGCCACGCGCGCGTCCGTGAGCTTATCGACGCTCTGGGCATCTCCGACGGAGATCTCATCGACCGGGCGTACATCGACCTGCTTCTCGACGGGGACGAGGGGACGCCGCCGACGAAACCCTGATGGAGACACTCAAAGAACCATGGATTTCACTCTTCGCTGCATGAAGGATTCTGATTTTCCCGCGGTCGCCGAGATCGAGGCCGGGGTCTTCACCGACTGGTACCGGGTTTACCGGCACGAGCCCGAGCCTCTGGCCGAGCGCACGCCGGAACAGATGAGGTACGCAACATCGCTCGACCCGGAGGGCAACCACGTCGCCGTCGCGGCGGACGGCGCGCTGGTGGGCTTCCTGTTCTCGAGGACCTGGGGTAGCGTAGGCTGGTTCGGGACGTTCGGTGTTCCGACGCAGTTCCACGGCTTAGGGATAGGTTCTGCCCTCGTCGACCGGGCCGTGGAGCATCTGTCCAAGAGGGCGTCGGTCATAGGTCTCGAGACCATGCCGGAGAGCGGAGCCAACATCGGGCTATACACGAAGGCCGGCTTCGCCGTCACGTATCCCACGCTCATCCTCGAGCTGTCGCTGATACACGAGGCCGAGCGGTTCAAGGGGGCCCGCGTAGAGGACTCAAACGTCTGGAGCGAACTGGGGCGGTCCGAGCGTTCCCGGGCGCTCGTTGAGACCCGCGAGGTGTCGGGCGCGCTCACCAGGGGGCTCGATTTCTCGCAGGAAGTGGAGGCAGTGAGCGAGCACGCGATCGGCAGGACTCTTCTGTCTCGTGGGAGGGGTGGACGGCTCGACGGCTTCGCCATTCTGAGGACGGCGCCGTTCCGTCGCGGAGACAACTCGGGCCGCGCCTACATCCACGCCCTCTGCATCAGGCCGGACGCGGACCCGGGCGCCGTGCTCGGGGACCTGCTGCGCCAGACCTGGGCCACGGCCACCGCGCTCGGGCTCTCTAAGGCCGTGGTCGGACTCAACGCCCGCCACCAGAAGGCTCTCGGCCTTCTCAGGGAGAACGGCTTCAACATCGTGCGTGCCGGCATTCGGATGGTACGCCTGCCTGTCGCTGAGCAGATCTTCCAGCCGACCGACACCATCGAGATGTCGAGGTGGGCGGGGTGAGGGTCTGATTCGTCTACGGTACGTGCCAGATAAGCGCCAGTCATCACACTTGACAACACCAGCTTCTCGTGCCATCATAAGTAGTGTAAGGAGCTCTTCCCTGCAGGAGGCTGGTGCCATGTCAGAGATCCTCTCGAAGGAACTCAAGGCGTACGACGCCAACCACGCGGAGCTGTTGGTGTCCCACGAAGGGCAGTTCGTTGTCATCCACGACGACGACCTCCTCGGGACTTTCGATACCCAGATGGACGCCATCGCCACTGGGTACCGCGAGCTTGGCAACGTGCCGTTCCTGGTCAAGCAGATCACGAAGGTCGATGTGCCTCTGAGCTTCGTTTCCAACCTCTTGGGAGTATAGCCGTGCCCTCCTTCACGATGCAGCTGCCTGACCTCAAGGCGCTGGGACCTCTCGTAGATATCCGCGTGGCTGTTGGCAGTCCGGTTGAAGAGGCCTTGAAGAAGGCCAATACACCGATACCCGCCCCCGTGCCGGCCAAGGGACTCATCGATACAGGTGCGACGGGCAGCGTGATTCAGCCATCAATCGTGAGCCGGCTGGGCCTCCAGCCAATCGGCATCGTCAACATCTGCACGCCTTCTTCATCGAATGTTGCCTGCAAGCAGTACATCGTGCGCTTGATATTTCCCAACAGTGTCTTCGCGGAGGTGCCGGCGATCGAGGCTCCGATGCAGGGGCAGCAGATCGAGTGTCTGATAGGACGCGATGTGCTGTCACACGCAGTTCTCGTGTACAACGGCTACATGAACCAGTTCACTATGAGCTTCTGACAACCCCGCGCGTCAGCACGTCCCAGGTGTGCATCTCAGTCACCTAGCTACACGTTCAAGTCAGGTCGCACGACGTCCGCGTATCAGCCAAGCTCTTAAGCCGCTACGCTAGATAAGCATCTTCGCCGCAGGATGATACTACTCACCCCTAAGCTCAGAGCCGATGGTGTCCGCATAGGCCTTGATTTCGCTCCATGCAGCCGACGCCTTGGTGTAGGCCTGCGGTCTCTGCATAAGAGCTAGGCCCTCATCTGTCAGCATCGTGCCAGCGAAGTTGCCGATGGTGATGAAGGCGGTCTGCAGCTCATCCGGGAACTTCGCTCTGTTGCTGTCGACCCAAGTACTGATGATTGCGATCTTCCCCCGGCGCCATTCCTGAGGACCCGTGTTCCCGGCGTGGTGGAGGATCCCGAACTCGGCCCGTGGGATGCCCATGAACTCAAGCAGGAGTTCGCGCTGCTTCCGCAATTCGTCGAACCGGTGTGCCGCTCTACGTTCGCGTTCGCGCTGTCTAGCGTCGATGATGGACTTGATCCAGTAGCCGATGATCCCACCGGTGCCAAGCGCGGGCAGTATCACCTGCAGAGCGAGTTCCCAGTCGACCTCAATCACTCAGTACTCCTCTGGCGAAGATGCCTAGCGAAACGCGTATCAGGCGCAGGCGGCCCCCTTGCAGGCTGCGCGACGCCGACGATCGGCGGCTGCATCCGCTAGTCAGGTTCCTCCGGCTCCACACGTATCACGGTGAGCTCAGACGAAGAGCCACCTTTCCACTCAACGTCCAGCCCATCCCGCTGGATGGCTGGATCATCGAGATGCTCAGCCGTCACATCTGTGGCAAGCTCCGCACCACTTAGAATAGTCCTGGTGGGACCTATCCGAACGTCGCTTCCAAGGAGAGTGAAGGTCTTCAGCTCAATGCCCGAATCGACATGCGCATCTGTGACGGCACGCTCAGTGAGTCTGGTGAAGAGCTGACGGTCATAGATGAGCTTCGTACGGGCCGTGAAGCCCTTCCCCGCAGCCTCGTACTTCCCAGACGTGAGCAGGGCATGAAGCATGTCGATGGCCACCGCCGCCTTGGCATCGAGTGAGGCAAGAGGTGGCAGCTTAGGATTCAACCCGAGAAGCCGTGAGACAACTCGTGCTCGACCTATCAGCTCCACAAACGCCAGTAGCCCTGCCCGGAAACCCCAAGCATCTGTGAGGTTTGCCAGACCGGCTAGTGTAGTGTCTCAGAAATGTCTTGACCGTTGGTGGCAGTCCATTGTATCCTGTCGCCATGAGAAAGCCAGCCGAACCACTCAAGATCAGTGACGAACAGCGACGAGAGCTCGAGCGTATTCTGCGGTCCCGAACGACCGAGCAGCGTGTCGTCATGCGCGCTCGGATCGTGCTCGCAGCGGCCGACGGCAAGCCCAACCGGGTGACCGCGCGCGAACTGGGAGTGTCGCGTCCCACGGTGCTTCAGTGGCGTGCGCGGTTCGCGGCGGGAGGTGTCGGAGCCCTC
>JBDRFG010000040.1:0-3329 GCA_043819135.1 Candidatus Eiseniibacteriota bacterium
CTGACGACGAGGTGGAGGTAGGCTCGTGGGTTGACCTCGTGGGCGATGCAGGTGCCGATGATGGACAGGATGTGGGCGGTACGCTCGCCGCCGGCGTCCTCCCAGGTGAAGAGCCAGTTTTTCCTTCCCAGAACGAGCCTGCGGAGCTCGGACTCCCGGCGATTGTTCGTCAGCTCGATGTCGCCGTCCTCGAGGAACAGATTGAGCCGCCCCCACTGACGGTGGAGGTAGCCGAGGGCGCGGCCGAGCGGAGTCTTCGGGGGGATGACGCCCTTGTGCTCCTCAACCCATGCCTCGAGCCTGTCGAGGATGGGTACGCTGAGCTCGATGCGTCGCGCCCGGCGCTGGTCGGCGGTGTCGCCCTCGAGGCTGGAGAAGCGCTCGACCTCGAAGAGGCCGCGGATGATGCGGAGCCCCTCGAGCGCGAGAGCATCGCCTCCCCGTGCGGCCTCGACCAGATACCGGCGCGCGTGACTCCAGCATCCCGGTCGCTTGCCGCCGGCTCGCTCGATGAAAGTCGTGGTGCTGGTCCCGTCGCACTGGACGGTGCGGCGGAAGTCCGTGCCAAGGAAGCGCTTGACGGCATCGGAGTCGCCGTGGGCCGAGTAGACGAAGCTCACCCAGCGCGCGTTGGTCCAGCACGACATGGAGCCGGTCCGGATGCCGTCGATGACCTCGTGGTCGAGGATCGGGATACCGGTCGAGTCGGTGCCGAGCAGGCCGGGTGCGCGGGTCTGCTCCTCGATGAGGTGGGCCACCGGCGCGAGCAGGTCGATGGCGCAGTTCACGCTCCGGCCAAGGGTCTGAGGCGCGATGGGCACGCCCTCGCGCCCCCAGCGCACACACTGCCGCTCGATGGGCTGGTGCTCGACGTACTTGTCGCACAGGGACTCGACGATGAGGCCCGTGCCGAGCTTGCCGCGTTCGACGAGCTGGGGCGGGGTGGGTGCCGAGACGATGGCGTTGTCGTGGGGACAGGCCACGGTCTCGTCGCGCCGCTGGATGACCACGACGCGCGCGGGGATGACGTCGAGGATCTCGCAGACCGAGTGGCTCACCGTGGTCATCTCCGAGCCGCAGACCGGGCAGATGCGCATCTCGGGCGGCACGGGGTTGTCCACGGGCACCCGCTCGAGGTGAGCCGGGAAGGCTTCGCGTCCAGGGTGTCGCCCGCGCCGGCTCTTCCTCTCCTCGTCCTTGTCGGTCTGCGCGCTGCGCTCGTCGGCCTTGGGCTTCGTGACGATGCCCTCGAGCGGCAGCTCGAGCTGCCGCTCCAGCCGAGCCAGCTTCTCGGACCGGGGGCGCTTCCTGCGCAGGGCGGCGAGCTGCTTGGTCAGCTCCGTGTTGATGTCGCGCATCCGCGTGACCAGCGCCACGACCGCGACCACGATCTCGACCAGCCGCATCGAAGCGATCATCTGCTCGAGCCAGGCCCGCAGCGCGGCCAGGTCGGGGTGGGTGGGGCAGGTGATCGTGGACCGCTTCGTCATTCTCTGGCTGGAACAGAGGGGAGGCCGGGTTAATTCCCGGAGATGAGCATCTTTTTGCTTTTTTCTGCTGGCCTGCCTCGGGGCTCCCACCGGGGACGTCGCCTCGCTCCCGCCAGCTCGATCCCCTCGAGGATGAGCCCAAGCTCCGCCGCCTCGAGCCCCGTGACCGAGAGCTTGCCCTCCCGGTCGAAGGGTGCGTGAAAACGGCCCCGTTCGAGGCGTTTCGTCCATAACGCGAAGCCGTTTCGATCCCAGTACATGACCCGGACCCGGTCGCACCGTTTCGAGAAGAAGACGTACATGTGGCCACTCAGGGGGTCATGGGAGAACACGCTTCGCACCATCGCCGAGAGGCTGTCCACGCCCTTGCGACCGTCCACAGGCTGGGTCGCCAGAAAGATCCGCACGCTCGGCGGCAGGCTCAGCACGACACGGCCAGGTCGTCGAGGATCGCCAGCACCCGGCGCAGCGCACCCTCGTCGAACTGTGCCCCGACTCGTACCGCGTGACCAGACGGAAGGAGAACCTCGATGCGCTCGTCCTCCCCGTGCATGCCGTGGTCAGCTCGATCCACGGGGATCTCCTGGAACCCCACGAGCCCGTCGGTGCTCGGCCCCTTGCGCAGCCGGCAACTCCACCGGTAGATCCGCCACGGCGGGACCTCGTGCTGCGCCGCGAATCCGTTGAGCGGCAGGCCCGACCGAGATGCCGCCTCCAGGACCACCTTCGCGTCCTCGAGCGTCCACCGCGACCGCTGCATGATCGCCCCGAGCGTCTTTGATGATGACCTCGCCATGGTCGCCACCTCCTGGCGACCATTCCTGGCACCCCAGACCTGCCCCGGCAAGCTACGGAATTACGCCCCTCGTGGATTGCTTACGTTGCGCAGGAGTTGTTGGTCGGTTGCCAAGTCGACGCTCGCCTCTGTATAGAACTCGAAGGGATGGCCTCTCTTGTGTTGCCAATCTCGCACGATGGGCAGCAGGCGTTTGACGGCTGGTTTGTTGCCGATGAAGTTGTCGTCGACGAAAACCAGCGGTCCCCTGTATCCCAACCGATATCTCTCCTCGAGCTCGTCGATGACTTGCTCGGGAGTCTTCACTCGCGATCTGCGACCGAAGATCTCGATGATGTCGCAGAACTCGCATCGGAAGGGACAACCTCTCGAGTACTGTACGCTGAGCGAGGCGTATTCTGTCAGATTGAGCAGATCGTAACGCGGTACGGGTACGGTCGTCATATCCGGATAGCTCTCGGGTGCTTCAACGATATGACTGCCGTCGGATTGCTGGGTCAGAGCATGGACTAGCTCATCGATTCGACCTTCGGCCTCACCGCGGAACACCACGTCCGCGTCACCAAATAGTTCGGGGCTCGTAGTCGGAGCCGGTCCTCCCACTGCCACCGAGACCCCGAATGCGCGAGCGCGGGCGACGATGTCTTGCATCGACTCCACCTGAATGAGCAGACCGCCCGTGAGCACTACATCGGACCATCGAAGATCATCGTCGCTGAGGTCTTCCAGATTGAGGTCTACAAGGCGTACGTGCCAGAGGTCCGGCAGCAGCGCTGCGACAGTGATCAAACCGAGCGGCGGTAAGGATGCACGTTTGCCGATGAGGCGAAGCCCGTATTGAAACCCCCAGTACGTGACAGGGAAGCGGGGATATACGAGCAAGGCATTCATCGTACGGGCTCCACGGCGGCTACCCGACGGTTCTCGGTGTCCCCAAGAATGAAGCGTTAAGAGATCACACGCATGAGCGTGAACGTGGTCGGTTCCGCCACAGCAATCGCTTGCAGACTTCGAGCCAAACTGAAACATAGCGTAAATGCAGA
>JBDRFG010000041.1:0-5284 GCA_043819135.1 Candidatus Eiseniibacteriota bacterium
GACCACCTTGATAGCGGAGGACCCATCACAGAGGAGTTGATCAGGGGGATCCACCATCAGCTGGTCGAGGGTGTTCGTGGTGGTTCAGCAGGTCCGGGCGAGTATCGCACGATCCAGAACTACATCGTGAACTCGCGGACCAAGAAAGTCGTCTATACTCCGCCCCCGGCGCGTGAAGTCCCTCGAATGATGGCTGATCTCGTCGGCTGGCTGCGAACCGAAGGCGACACTCACCCAGTGATTGTGGGTGGCATGGCTCAGTTCCAGCTGGCCCACATACATCCCTTCTTAGACGGCAACGGACGAACAGCAAGACTGCTCTCGACGCTCTGCCTGTACAAATTCGGCTACGATTTCAAGCGGCTGTTCACGATCAGCAAGTACTACGACCAAGATCGTCCTGCGTACTACTCAGCCATTCAGAGCGTTCGTGAGCATGACATGGAGATGACCGGGTGGCTGGAGTACTTCGTCGACGGACTCGCGACGCAGATGCTGGAAGTGCAGGAACGCGGTGAGAGGGCAATCAAGCTTGACGTGCTCCTTCTGAGAGCCCGCAGGCTTGGCCTCAAGGACAGAACCGTGGATCTACTTGCCTTCTTGCTCGACAGAGGACGAGGAACAGTGAGTGAGTGTGAGGCAGCGCTTGGCGAGAACAGGAGGACCCTGCAACGCGATCTGAAGGTCCTCGTTGAGCAGGGGCTTGTACGGGAGGTGGGGAGCGGATCAACGGACCCCACGAAGTACTACGAGCCTGCACCTGACAAGCTGTGACAGGCTGTGACAGGCTACTGTGACAAGTTCAGACGTACCATTTCCACCCCGGTCGAGGTCCGAATCATGCCCAACTACAAGTACATAGGCCAGCCGTCAATCCGCATCGACGGGCTTCCGAAGGTCACGGGCGCGGCGCAGTACGTCGACGACATCGACTTCGGACCCGACCTTCTCTACGCGGAGATCGTCGAGAGCCCGCACGCGCACGCTCTCATCAAGAGCATCGATACGTCCGAGGCAGAGGCTGTCCCCGGTGTCGTGAAGGTAGTTACGGGCGCGGACTTCCCGTATCGCTTCGGTCTCTACATGAAGGACCGCTTCATCTTCGCGCAGGACCGGGTCCGGTTCGTGGGCGAGCAGGTCGCCGCCGTCGTGGCGCGCGATCCGAAGGTAGCGAAGCGCGCAGCGAAACTGGTTGTGGTCGAGTACGAGGAACTCACGCCCATCTTCGACCCGCTCGAGGCAATCTCGGGCGCGGCGTGCCTCCTTCACCCCGACATGTGCGAGTGCGAGCGCGTGCCGTGGTTCTTCCCCGAGGCAAACACCAACATCGCGCACTGCCGTAAGACCAGGAAGGGCGACATAGAGGCCGGCTTCGCCGCGGCGGACGAGATCCTCGAGGACACCTACACCGTTCCGCGCTACGCCCACTGCGCCATCGAGCCCCACGTGATCGTCGGGCAGCAGGACCACTCTGGCAGACTGACGCTGTGGTCGTCCTCGCAGTCGCCGCACACGCAGCGCCACCTGTTCACGGAGGCGCTTGCTCCGCTGGGCTTCACCCACAAGGACGTGCGCGTCATCACGCCGTACGTCGGCGGCGGATTCGGCGGTAAGGCCGGCGTCACGATGGAGATCATCGGCGCGGCCCTCGCGACGGCCGTCAAAGGACACCCGGTCAAGCTGCGCTGGACGCGAGAGCAGGAGTTCTACAACACGTATCAGCGCCAGGGCGTCGTCGCGAAGCTCAAGCTGGGCGTGAAGAAAGACGGGACCATCACCGCGATCGAGCACACGCTCTACTGGGACGCGGGCGCCTACGTCGAGTACGGCGCCAACGTCGTCAACGCGGTCGGTCTGTCGGCCACCGGCGCCTACCGCATCCCGAACGTCAAGATAGACTCCTACTGCATCTACACGAACCTGCCGCCGGGCGGGCCCTACCGCGGGTTCGGTTACTCCGAGTTCCATTTCGGGCTCGAGTCGCACATCACGAGGCTGGCGAAACGCATAGGCATCGACCCGGTCGAGATGAGGCGGAAGAACGCCATCGTGGAGGGCGACACGCTCGCGTACGGCGCGAAGATGAATCCATCCGGGCTCATCGAGGCCATCGACAGGACGGCCGCAGCCATCGAGTGGGGGACGCCCGAGAGGTCCGCCGATCCCACGAAGGTCATCGGCAAGGGCTTCTCCCTGATGTGGAAGGCGCCCGCGATGCCGCCGAACGCCAGCTCGTCCGCGTTCCTCAAGTTCAGCGAGGACGGGAGCCTCAACATCAGCGTCTCGGGCATGGAGATCGGGCAGGGCTATCTGACGGTCATGGCGCAGATCGCCGCCGAGGTTCTGGCCGTGCCCGTGTCGAAGATACGCGTCGAGACGCCCGACACCGACCGCAACCCCTACGAGTGGCAGAACGTGGGCTCGCACGTCACGTGGGGATGTGGCAACGCGGTCAAGGCCGCGGCCGAGGAGGCGCGTGACAAGATCTTCGATGTCGTGAATCGCGCGCTCGGCCATCCTCGTGAATCGCTCTACCTCGAGGATGAGAAGGTGAAGAGCGCCGCGGTACCCGGCTTCGCGCTTCCCCTGTGCGACTTCGTCATCGCGGGCATCATGACGGAGGACGGCACGTTCCGCGGCGGGCCGATACTCGGGAGCGGGATGTTCATGCCGGAGTTCACCTCGGCGCTCTCCGACCCGGAGACGAGCCAGGGCGGGCACCCGAACGTCCACTACACCGTGGGCGCCGCCGGCGTCGTGCTCGAGATAGACAAAGAGACCGGGAAGATGCGAGTGCTCAAGACGGCGCTCGCCGTCGATGTCGGCCAGGCCATCAACCCGGACCTCGTCAACAGTCAGATCACGGGCGGGCTGCTCCAGGGCCTTGCCACGGTTCTCTACGAGGACATGCGGTTTGACGAGAAAGGGAAGCTGCTCAACCCGAACTTCACCGACTACAAGATACCGACCTCGCTCGACGTACCCGATGAGATGATCCCCATCATCATCGAGGTGCCCCAGCCGGACGGGCCTTTCGGCGCGCGCGGGGTTGGGGAGCACACGATGATCCCGGCCGCGCCAATGATCGCGAACGCGGTCGAGGACGCGCTCGGCATCCGCATCAAATCGATGCCGGTCACGGCGGAGAAGGTGGCGATGGCGCTGCTCGACAGGGAGCGGACGCTCTAGGCCTGCTCCGGGTGGGTGCGCGACAACCGGACGCTGGTCCGACAGTAATGGCCGAGTCTCATTCAGTCCTTGCAACTTCCCATCACATGTGCGAGTCTGTCTTCTGTGGTGGTCGCGATAGCGACCACCGAGTGTTGTGGTTAAGGTGACATCGCCGCAACGACCGTAACTGGACGGACTCGTGAGATCACCACTCCAGCCAATAACGGACCGCGTCATCACCGCGTGGTGCATGTACGACTGGGCCAACTCGCCATTCGCGACGACTCTGATGTCTGCGCTCTTCCCGCCGTTCTACAGGTCGCTCGTCATCAACGCCGGACTTCCCGTCAGAGACGCGACCGCGTTCTGGGGCTACACCGCTTCCGCGGCGCTCTTGATCGGCGCGTTCATCTCGCCGCTCCTGGGCGCGGTGTCCGATTACACCGGAGGGAAGAAGAGATTCCTCGGCATCTTCGCCGGGATCGGTATGCTCGCGACCGCGGCGTTCATCTTCATTGGAGAGGACACGTGGTCGCTGGCGTCAATTCTGTACATCATCGCCGCCATTGGGTTCTCCGGCTCCATAGTCTTCTACGAGTCGCTGCTCCCGCACATCACGACCAAGAAGACCATCGACGCCGTGTCTTCACGCGGCTACGCCATCGGCTACCTGGGTGGCGGCACGCTGCTTGCCATCAACGTGCTCTGGGTCTCGCACCCCGAGTGGTTCGGAATGCCCGACATCGGCTATGCGCTCAGGGCGTCCTTTCTGAGCGTGGCAGTCTGGTGGGCGATCTTCTCCATCCCCTTCTTCGCGAGGGTACCGGAGCCCCCCGTCAACGGAAGCAGACGCAGCGGGCCCGATCGCGCGGTCCTGGTAGAAGGGTTCTCGCGGCTGGTCCGCACGTTCCGGGAGGTACGGAGATACAGGCAGCTCTTCGTGTTCCTCGTCGCATTCTGGGTTTACAGCGATGGCATCGGCACCATCATTCGCATGGCGACCGCATACGGTGACGAGATAGGCATCAGCATCACCGACATGACGCTCGCGCTCGTCATCACCCAGTTCGTCGCCGTGCCGTTCACGTTCGCGTTCAGCCGGCACGCGGGCCGGTTCGGGGCGAAGCGCTCGATCCTGCTGACGCTCGCCGTCTACTCCTGCGTGAGCCTGTCAGCTTTCTTCATGAAGAACGCGCTCCACTTCTACGTACTCGCGATCGTCGTCGGCACCGTGCAGGGCGGTGCCGGCGCGCTGTCGCGCTCGCTCTACGGATCGATGGTTCCCAAGGGCCGCTCGGCTGAGTTCTTCGGGTTCTTCAGCCTCTCCGCCAAGTTCGCCGGCATCTTCGGGCCACTGGTCTTCGGGCTTGTGAGCCAGATCACCGGCCAGAGCCGGTTCTCCATCGTCTCAGTCGTCATTTTCTTCGTCGTGGGCGCCATCCTCCTCTCCCGCGTCGACATCGAGGAGGGCGTCCGGGTCGCGCAAGAGGAGGACCGCGACGAGGAGTCGGGCGAGATAGTCGTGCTCAGCCCGAGGATACCCGCGTAGCCGTGCTACCCCGCAAAGGAAGCGTCTTCCAGGCTGAATGGAGATCCACATGTCCGAGAACATACGCGTCGAGGAGTTCGAAGTCACAGGCGAGAAGCTCATCGCGACCGTCAAGGAGATCGTCCGGCAGGGGAACATCAGGCGCGTGTCCATCAAGAGCGAGAAGGGCGCAACGCTCATAGAATTCCCCCTGACACTGGGTGTTGCAGGCGCTCTGATACTGACCCAGCTGGCAGCCGTCGGCGCCATTGCGGCGCTTGTCACCAAGTGTTCGATCGTCGTCGAGAAGGTCGTCGAGGAAGATGAGGCATGATTCATTCGGGCGATGATGACAAGTGGGACTGATGCCCCGACGTCGTGCGACGACGGATGAAGGCGTCGTAAGAACAACCGTGCGGAGAAAAAACTTGCGTTCCGTTTCAACTTCCGTGTATGGTCCGCGGTCAGGCGTAAGAAGCGCCGATAGTCGTGTCGACTCAGTTGCGGTTCGGCGGGGCGAGGCGCCGGTCAGCAGGACACCAATAACAACGTTCGTGCATTGAATCCCATGAACCCTCGAGAGGA
>JBDRFG010000042.1:0-9289 GCA_043819135.1 Candidatus Eiseniibacteriota bacterium
GGGCCTGGTCGTCCACGAGACTGAGGCGCTGATCGTCCGCAAGATGTTCAGGATGTATGCCCTCGGAAAGGAAGGCTCATCCGCTATCTGCAAGGAACTCAACGGGGCGGGCCACCGGAACCGCAACGGCAAGAAGTGGGGGCGCCGTGTCGCCCTCTACATGCTCACGAACCCGGTCTACGTCGGCAAGATCCGGTGGCGCGAAGTTCTCTACGAGGGGACCCACGACCCGCTGGTGTCAGACGAGCTCTTCCGCAAGGCCCAAGAGGTTCTCGACGAGCGCAACGAGGACCTCAAGGGCCGCCAGATGCGACACGGCGAGGACCGCTTGCTCACCGGGGTCATCAAATGCGCGAAGTGCGGGAGCCACATGTTCGGGGGCGGTGGCTGCAGAAGGGGCGTCGCGGTCCACTACTATGTCTGCTCGAAGCGGTTCAACTATCATGAGTGCAAGCAGGACTACATCCGGTCGGACATCCTGGACGGGGCCATCGTCGAGGACCTGAAGGCGATGTTCCGGGACGAACAGTTCGTGGCAAGGGTGTGGGAGGAAGCGAACAGACGGCTCACGGCCGAGCGGCCTGACATCGAGAAGGAGATCGACGGCAACTTCGCGGAGGCTGCCAAGACTCAGGCCGCGATCGATCGGTACTTCAAGGCGTTTGAGGCCGGGAAGCTCGAGCCCGAGCTCTGCAACGAGAAGGTTCGGGATTTGCAGACGCAGCTGGAGGAGCTTGAGAGCCGGAGGGAAGATCTCGAGGCCAGGCGAGAGCGGCTGGAGCTGCCGGCCATCGACCGCGAGATCCTCTCGGACATGCTGGACCACTTCGAGAAGGTGTTGGCCGACGGGACGCTCGCCCAAAAGCGGGACCTCCTCCACCGTCTGGTGAAGGAGGTCCGTGTCCATGATCGTCGAACCATTGAGGTCTGGTACAGGTTACCGAACCGTCAAGTGTTCGAATCCTGGCACAAATGGCTCCTCAGGTAGGACTCGAACCTACAACCCTCCGGTTAACAGCCGGATGCTCTACCATTGAGCTACCGAGGAGAATATTGAGCTGTGTTCAAGAGGGCGCGGCCCGGAACCGATCCGCCCGGAATCCCGCGCCCGTCTAGGCTAGATTCTAGCAACGAGTGTGCCCGCTGTCAAACCGAATCGGCGCCCGGCGCGGCCGGCGCTCGTCCGCCTCGCCGCTGCTTCCCGTCCACACCTCCCCCTGGGCCACAAGCTCCGCGACGCTGACGACTGCCACATCCATGTCGGCCTGGGCCAGCATATCCGCAAGCTGCATAACACACGCCTGACACTCGGTGGCCACGATGTCGACCTCGGCGTCGCGGATGGCGCTGACCTTCCGGGACCCGATGGCCTTTGAAAGCCCGTAGTGCGAAAGCGAGAACGAGCCGCCCGCACCGCAGCAGCGGTCGGCGTCCTTCATCTCGACGAACTCGATCCAGGGAATGGACCGGAGGACCTCTCGCGGCTCCTCGCGGATACCCTGGCCGCGCACGAGATGGCAGGGGTCGTGATAGGTCACCCGAACCCTCCGCCTCCCGGCTCCAGCGGCGTCGCCCGTGTTGCCCGCACTCGCGGCCCGGGCCGGCGCGCCATCACGCTCGGCGCTGCGCGTCGGCAACGCCGGCGACATCCCCCTGAGCACAAGGAACTCGGTGAGATCGAAGACGGGCAGCCCAACTCCGCCCTCGAACCCGAGCAGTTCTTCGTATTCGCGCTTGAGCGTGAGCCCGCACGATGCGCACGCGGTCACGACGGCGTCGGCGCCGCACCCTCGCAGCGACTCGACGTTGCGGGAGGCCATCTCCCTCGCGGTCACGAAGTCGCCGGCATTGAAGACGGGCGTCCCGCAGCACCCCTGCGACTTCGGGATAGCGACCTCGACCCCCACGCGCCTCAGAGTATCCACGGCCGCGCCGGCGCTCTCCGGGTAGATGAGATTAGCGGCGCACCCCACGAAGTAGGCAACTCGATGAGCTTCGCGGGCGACTCGGCGGCGGTCGGCGTCCGCACCGTCGCCGGAGCGCTCGGACACTGGGCCTTCGGGCCGGGCGCCACGGCCGGTCGCGGCCATGTCCGCGGGCGCCACGACCTCCGGGGCCGCCCCCAGGAAGCTCTTCGCAGCGAATACCGGGAACACGCGGTTTCTGTCCATGCCGACGGCAGGAAGGAGCAACCTGAACGGGCTGTTCCTGGGAAGCCCCCTCAGCACGAACCGCTGGAAGAAGGACGCCATTCTGCCCACCGGCGGCAGCAACCTCCCTCGGCGCAGCAGCAGCCGGAACACGAACCGCTTGACGACCGGAAACCGGCCCGCGTCCACGAGCGCGCTTCTGGCCGCAAGCGTCAGGTCGTCGACACGCACGTCGTTCGGACAGACCTCGACGCACGCCTTGCAGTTGAGACAGAGCTGGATTCGCTGGTCGAAGATGCGGGTGAGGTCGAGTTCCCCGTCGAGCACGGCCCGCATCAGCGCGACCTTGCCCCGCGCCACGGAGTCCTCGCGTCCGACCTCCGCAAAGATCGGGCAGACCGACCGGCACGTGCCGCAGCTTGTGCACTTGTCGGCGATGTCCTTTCGAAGGCTGAGTTCCGTGCCGGATCCCCTCACGACGTGGCTCCTGTCAATCCGTGGCGTCTCTCTGCATCAGAATTCCAGCGTCCGGAAACACACCGCTCGGATCGAGTTCGTGCTTGAGGCGCTCGAGGATCAGCAGCGCGCCATCGCACTCTCCTCCGGCCACTTCGGCACCGCCCGTGCCCGCGTGTCCCGGGACCGCCCCGCTCCCCATCCCGGTGAAGTCCCGGCGGTATCGCTCGAGAACGGACTCGCGATTGGCCACGGCCTCCAGCCGGAGCGTCAGCGACGTGATGACGCCCAGTGTGCCGCGGGAACCGACCATGAGCTGCTTGAGATCGTATCCGGTCACCGACTTCACCGTCCTGGCGCCGGCGTGAAGGAGAGAGCCATCAGCCAGCACCGCGTCCAGCGCCAGCAGATACCGGCGAGTGAGATTGCCTTCCATCGTCCATCCGCCCGGCAGGCGCGCGATGACGTCACCGACCATGTCGTCCGGACGGCAGGCAATGGAAGGGGGCCAGCATAGACCGTCTGCGGCGATGCGCTCCTCGAGAGCGCCGACGGTGAGACCCGCGCCGACAACGGCCATGAGGTCCGCGGGCGCGACTTCGTCGACCCCGTCGATCCGCTCAGGAGAGATGAAGAGCACGGAACGCGGTCCGAAGAGTCCTGACGGCGCGCCTCCCGCGTTCACGACAGACTCGACCCAGTGCGATGTCACGACCCAGCCCTCGTCCCTGGCCAGGTTGACGACCGCGGCGGCCTCCTGCGCGGTGGCGGGCAGAGCTGTCGCCCTGCCCGTCGCTTCTCTCACTTCGACTCCGATGTTTGCCAACCTATGGCGCATGTCTCTCCCCGAGAGGAGCCGGCCCCTCAATCGAGCTACCCGCTACTTGTTGAAGCGAGGTCCCCTGGCCACGACCATCCGGCCGACATCGCTCGTGACGGTCCTGCCGTCCTCGCGCGCTTCCACCACGTACAGATAGAGCCCGTTGGCCACCAGATCGCCGTCCCCGTCGACCCCGTCCCACTCGACCTCGTTGTAGTTGAGGTCTCCCGGAGCGTCGTCGATGGTCCTGATGAGGCGCCCTCCCACCGTGTAGATGTCGATGCTCACTTCGGCGCCGCCCTGGTTCAGCGTGTAGATGATCCTGGTCGTGCTGTGGAAGGGATTCGGGTGGTTGATGACGTCATCAAGAGTGATCGGTTCGTTCCCGACAACGTGGACGACGAAGACGCCCGTCTGGCCATTGGCGTCGGTCGCGGACATCTTGATGTCGTACGAGTCCTCGCGAATCAGAGTCTCGTAGGTGAGCCTGTACCACCTGCCGAGCTCGCCCAGTGTGTCGCCGACGGCCTCGACGGTGTAGAACTCGTCGTCGACAACATCGTCGCCGTCCTCGACCACGATGCTCGCTGGGTCGATCTCCACCTCGTCGATGATATCGGCAACGAACGTAACGGACTGTCTGTCGCTCCACTCGAGATACTCACCACTCAGGATGGACGCGCCGTCGACGGTCACCTGCATGGTCGGCGGGCTCGTCTCGAGGTGCAGAAGCGGGTCGCCGAGAAGAACAAAGGTCCGCGCCGGTGGCGAGTACCCCTCTGACACGATGAAGTCTACGGTCCCCTCACCCAGAATGGAGCCCAGCGTCCATCTGGGCCAGAAGTAGTCCCCCGGCGATCCGGAGGGGGTCTCGCTCTCGAAGAACGCCCTGAAGATGGCTAGGTTGTAGTCCACGTTGTCGCCGAGGTAGGCCGCTCCCGCACACGCGAAGCCCGCAACCGCACCGCGGCCGGACGGGAGGAACAGCATCTGCTCGACGATGGACTCGTAGTTGGTGCTGCTCCCCTCCTTGTAGTTGTGAAACTCCGCCAGGTGACAGGAGAACCCGAGGAAGATGAACGGCTTGCCGTCGTTGCCGAGGTCGCCGAGATCGTTCTGGGTCGCCGCCCCGGCCTCGACAAGCTGCTCGTGCGTCATCAGTGAGCGGTTGCCGTGTCCCTGGAAATTGACTATCACGGCTCCATCACTGAGTTCGTCGAAGAGTTCCGGTGTGACCGAACTTCTGACGTAGGGATAGACCTCGGAGATGAAGTACTCCCACGGCTCCGACCCCGGCGTCACCCCGTTCGACTCGTGGAACTCGTCCGTGTAGCGCCTGAGCATGAACAGTGTCGTGTCGATGCCCGCGGGGGAAGCCGCGACCATCTCCGCGAGCTCAACGCAGACCTCGGTGAAGCGCCGCTCGCCGAAGTCCCAGGAGTAGGATCCTCCGGCCGTCCCGTAGTGCCACTGGTCGTCTCCGACGAAGTAGACATTGTTGCGCCACTGCTCGTTCGGCGAGTAGCTCTCGTACGCCAGTATCTTCGACACGAGGTTGTTCAGCTGCGATCCACCACCTACCGACAGGCGTCCTATGAACATCTGCGGCAGGTAGAATGGCCCCTCGTCCGACGAAACGAACCACTGGTCGCTCGCGGTCATCTGCGGGTAGGTCGAACTTCCGTGTCCTAGCACGGTCGGGATGAAATCGGGTTGACTGGTTGACTCGGCTCCTTTGGGGTCCGTGGTGGCGTCACCCACCAGCATGACGAACTGCGGCGTCCTCTCCCACTCGCGGAACGCATAGTCGAAGTAGTTCTTCAAGGCCTGCAGGGACTTGAGGCCACCTCCGAACTCGTCGTAGACCTCGCTGACGAGCGCGTGTGCCACGACCCACCCCTCCGACTCGCGGTGCGAGACCAGAGGCTCCACGCCGCTCGCGAAGTCGTCGTAGGAGACAACAATGACGTCGGCCTCGTCCGCCCATAGGTCGACCGGATCGCGTCGCTCCACAGAGGCGACTGAGTGATAGCCTCCGCTCTCAGCAGATTCGTAGCGGGTGAAACCGGCCACGTTGTCCTGGAACGTCAGCGTGTAGTTCCCGCCTGCGCCATCGACGTTCTCGGGGCCCAGTGTCAGCTCCGCCGTGGCGAACGGGTCGCTCACATCGAAGAGCCTGAACTGGTCGGAGGCAAAGCCGTCGACCTCGAACTGTGACGTACCGGTCTCGCCCGCGTTCGTGAAGCCAAGCCTGCCCCCCCGCGCAGTGAATTCCCTGTCGTATCCGAACTCGAACCAGTCGAGGTTGGCGCCCGAACCGCGAGTGCCGGTCGCGCGGAGCGTGTGGTTCCCGTCAGCGAAGTACCACGTCGGGATCGGGCCGCCCTGGTAGATGTCCTCATCCATGTTCTCGCTTGTGCCGCTGAACGAAAACTGGCCGACGTAGTTGTCGGCGGTGTCACCGTAGGCGATGCGGAAGTCGATGTAGTGGAAGCCGCTCGTCATACCGTGGTATCTGGCCCGCATGCGGGCGTCGCCCGGCGGGTAGACGTCGTAGAGCGTGAACGGAAGCGTGTAGTTGTCGCCCAGCAGCTGGTACCTCGTCCAGTGGTAGAGGTCCACGTTGTCGTCGTCCGGCGCGACATCGAAGTACACGTCCTCCTCGAACCTCACCGTATCGCGGAAGCTCGGCGGCGCGTCGAGCCCCACCTCGTCCAGCCATCCGGGCCTCGTGTCCATGCGGGCGGCGAGATCCGTATCGTGCGCGAACCAGTAGGCGTTCTCGGGACCGTAGCGGTCCTCGTACCCCGCCGGCATGTGCTGCTGCTCGAAGCTCAGAGCGTGGAAGAGCACGTAGTCGGCATCGTCGAAGAACCCGTCCTCGTCCGCGTCGATGACGTCGATGGCGAGAGGAGTCTCGACGAACGGGTACGGCGCCTCGGAGTCGTACGACCGCTGGTAGACCGCGACCTCAGCGACCGGCACGGACGCGCCCAGTCCCTCCCGCGAGAGTTCGGTGAAGTCGAGCCGGTGCATGCCGGATTCCGTCGTCTGGATCCTGTATGCCTCGTCGCGGTGCCGGGACCGCACCTTCATTCCAGCGCGTCCAGGCTCGTGTCTCGCCCTCCACTTCGCCGCCTGCCCGTGGTTCAGGACGGTCCTTGAGTAGGTTCGCTCCCACTCGGGCTCGACCCGCACCGCGTCCGAGAGACCCGTAGGACGTCTCGTCTCGACGATCGAGATCCGAACCAGGATCCTCCTGTGTAGCGTGAGTGAGCCGGAACCCGCGGAGTACTGGAAGGGATTGAGAACGACGCGGGCGACGCGCTGGTGACGGAGCGTGCCCTGTGCGCCCAGTTCGGCGATTGCGGACGGGTACGTCCCGCCGTGTCCGTAGTACTCCTCGTCGATCGTGAATCGCTGGACCGGGGTCGCGAACTCACCGTCCCCGAGTATCTCCTCCGCGGGAGTCGGCTCGACACGGTGCCTACCCAGGTTCTCGCTCTCGGTCGAGACGACCTCCAGAGCCAGACGCGCTCCGAAGGGCACTCCGACCAGGACGGCCTTCCGGGGAAGCGAGGGCAACCCGGCATCATTCGTGTGGTCGTACCGCGCCGCCTTCACCCGTACGAAGGACTCGCCACCGACCGCTATCTCCTCGAGGGAGTAGTCATCGGTGGCGAGCTCTATCAGTATCTCGTTGTCCCCTGAGTCGAGGACGCGCGCGTCATTTGCAGAGGCGGCGGGAACCGCGAGCACCGCGGCAGCCGCCAGAGCGGCCCAGGCTACCTTGTGGAGCATCGTCTTGAACCCCCCGTTAGCACGCCCCCTCGTCATCCACACCGGGTTCGCAAGGTCGTCTGAGCAGCGGCGCAGCAAGGCGCGCTTCCTCGCACCTAGTGAGTGACCTTGGGAAGATACTCGGCGAAGTCGAAGTTCGGGCTGTTCTCCTTGTCGTGACAGCGCCCGCACGTCGAGGCGGTCACGCTGCCGTATGAACCGTCCCTCGCGTGTTCCGTCGCCTTCCCGTGACAGGACTCACACTGAACGTCCTTGAGAGCGTTGGCCACGGACACCGACCCGTCGAGAGGCATGTCGAGATAGCAGGTCGTGTGACACCTCAGGCACTCGGGATTGGTGGCCTGGTGCGCGTTCTCGAGCGTTGCGAATGCTCTCGCATGAGCGGTCTCGGCCCACTGGTCCATCTGCGGTTTGTGACACCGCCCGCACGTCGCTTCCGCCCCGAGGCACTCCTCCCGGTAGAGAGACTCCGACGGCTTGGCTGCCGACCGGTTGGCAGCCGCGCGGCGCTTGGTGGCGTCCTCTATGGCGATCTTGTGCTCCTTCAGGAGAAGAGCCATGGCCGCGTCGGAGGGAACCTTGTCGCCGAGCTCGAGCGTCGTCCCCGAGTATCCGAGATAGACGTTCGCCTCGTCGAACTGCAGGCGGCAATCGGACAGGCGCTGCCCCTTGTATCCAGACTGCAGCACGACCGTGCTTCCGACCTCGAAGGGCTCGGCGGCGTACTGCGCCTCGCTCCCCAGCACCATGAAGTCGATGCCGGGAATCTCCTCGGCAAGGAGCTTCGACTGCTCGAGTCCAAGCTGACTCAGGAGGATGACGTAGTCCGCCTTCTTGTTAAGCTCCTCCAGCACCGCCGGGAGAGTCTCCATTGGCTCACCAATGATCACACCGAGCTGCTCGACGCTGTTGTGCGTCCTGATGTCCGCGCCGGGATCGAGCGCCCCAGTGATACCGAACTTCACGCCGGCGCGCTCCACGATCACGTAGGGTTCGACGAAGAGCTCGCCGGTCGATTCATCGTAGACGTTGGCCGACACGACCGGCAGGCCGTGGTCGGCGATCAGTCCCTTCAGGTACTCGCCGCCCCTGAAGAGGTCGAAGGCTCCGATGGTGGTCGCCGCACACCCCATTTCCATCAAGCCTCTCGCGTTCATCGCGTCGATGAGCTGCGATTCATACGACCTGCGGGTAACGAAGCTGCCTCCGTCCAGATGGAGTATGTATGGGGTTTCCTGCATTGTCTGGTTGATGTAGCCGGCCCTCCGGACCAGCCCGCCTTTCTGGCCCCCGTGTCACCCACAGGGCTCAAGTTCGCCGCGAGTGTCCGAGACCGCAAGAATAGCGATCTCAAACGGCCCTTCAGGCCGCTCGGCTCGCTGGACCATGGCGCAGCCGGCCATGATCAGACCGGCCAGCAGGATGAAGAAGACTCTTCTGCTCCGCAACACAAACACCTCCTGAGGCGCGCTTGCCCTCCACGTGGCTTCAATCCACAGTTCCAGATACGCACTCCTGGTGGATTATAGCACGCTCCCAGGCGGCGTGCAAGGAAGCGAAGGGCCAGGAGGCAAGGAAGGAACCGCGCCGAGATGGACCACGCGCCGGTGTGCCACGACGAAGAGTACGCCCCCGGCCAGCGGGAGCCGTTGCTGGCCGCTGCCGCTACAGATGGTGTCGCCGCGCGCCCTGCCCGGCGCACCAACGCACCAACGAGTGAGCCGGGCGGCATCCTGCGCCGCCCGGCTCCTGCTACATTCATTCTTCAACCGTGCTGCTGCTCCAAGGCTACTTGTACATGGCCTTGATGCTGCCCCACGTCGAGTCCTCAACCGGCACGACGGGCTCGCAAACATCCAGAGCACCGACATCGCCGTTGGCAATGAGCGTGTAGAAGTCAATCTGCGCTTCCACCGGGTCGCAGTCAAGCACCCAGAGCGGGAAGTCAGGGTGCGGGAGGATCTGAACGCAGCACGGGACACCAAGGTAGAACATTCCAACGTAGCCCACGCACACGTCAGGGCCAGGCATGCACTCTGTCGACGCAAGCGTGATGCCCGTC
>JBDRFG010000043.1:0-28634 GCA_043819135.1 Candidatus Eiseniibacteriota bacterium
CCCCCTAAGGGACCTCATTTCTGCCTTCAATATCTTCAGGTACATTACCTTCCGATCAGCGTACGCGGCGGTGACAGCCCTGCTCATAAGCTTCCTCCTCGGCCCCCTCTTTATTCGCATGCTCAAGAGACGTCAGCTGACCGAAGGCGTCAGGGAATACGTTCCGGAGTCGCACGCGGCGAAGGCCGGAACCCCGACGATGGGCGGACTGCTCATCCTCGTTGCGACGCTCGTTCCGACGCTCCTCTGGGCACGCCTGGACAACGACTTCATCTGGTTGATGATCTTCGCGACCCTGTGGCTGGGCGCCGTCGGGTTCGCGGACGACTACCTCAAGGTGGTCAAGAAGCGGAGGAAGGGCCTGATAGCCCGCTACAAGTTGACGGGGCAGCTCCTGCTCGGGCTGGTGATCGGGCTCTACGTCTACTACACGCAACTGAACGGCCTCGCCTCGGACGTGGAGGTGCCCTTCCTCAAGGACGCCGTGATCTCGCTCGGGGCCGCCTACGTGCTCTTCGTGATGATCGTCATCACGGCGAGCTCGAACGCGGTCAATCTGACCGACGGGCTCGACGGCCTCGCGATCGGCCTGGTCATCCTCTGCGCGCTTGCGTTCGCGGCCATGAGCTACGTAACGGGACACGTAAGGTTCAGCGACTACCTCAACATCCCGTACATCGCGGGAACGGGCGAGCTGACGGTCTACTGTTCCGCGCTCATCGGGGCGGGGCTCGGTTTCCTCTGGTTCAATTCGCATCCGGCGGAAGTGTTCATGGGCGACACGGGGTCGCTCGCGGTGGGAGGCGCGCTGGGAGCGCTCGCGATCCTCATCAAGAAGGAGATATGGCTGGTCATCGTCGGCGGCCTCTTCGTGGTCATCGCCGCCTCCGTGATCATCCAGATAGCGTCGTACAAGCTTCGAGGCAAGCGGGTGTTCCTCATGGCCCCGCTTCATCACCACTTCCAGAAGAAGGGGTGGCCGGAGAGCAAGGTCGTCATCCGCTTCTGGATCGTCGGAGCGCTCTTCGCGCTGGTCGCGCTCTCCACGCTCAAACTTCAGTGACAGGCGGGTCTCATGAAGACTGGATGGGCGGACGAGAGACAGGGGACAAAGAAGCGGGGGGAAGAGACACGTGGGCGGTCTCACGCCACAGGAACTGCGGTCGCAGAGAGTCCTGGTAGTCGGCCTGGCGCGGAGCGGGGTCGCGGCCGTCGAGTTGCTGCTGCGCTCGGGCGCGTCGGTCGTGGCGACGGATCTGCGAAGCGCGGACGAGCTCGGACTCGACTCGCTTGGCTGGAGCGACAAAGGAGTAGAGCTTAGGCTTGGCCGCCAGACGCCCGAGCTTCTTTCCGGCGTCGACCTGGTCGTCCTGAGTCCGGGCGTCCCTCTGCAGTCCCCGCTTCCGAGCGCCGCGCGGGACCGAAACGTGCGCACGATAGGTGAGCTCGAACTCGCACACGCCGCTTCGAGCGGAAGGTGGCTGGCAGTGACCGGAACGAACGGCAAGACGACGACAACCGCGCTCTTGGGCGAGCTCGTGAAGACGACGGGCAGGCCCGTCGTCGTCGCGGGGAACATCGGCCTCGCGCTCTCGGGGGAGGTGGAAGCGGTGCCGGAAGACGGCTACATCGTCGCGGAGGTCTCGAGCTTCCAGCTGGACACGATAGAGAGCTTCAGTCCGCACGTCGGTGTGCTTCTCAATGTTACCGAGGACCACCTCGACCGGTACGAGTCGTTCGAGGCCTACAGGAGATCGAAAGCGCGCATGTTTGAGAACCAGAGCACATCCGATTTCGCCGTCCTCAACTTCGATGACGCGGGTGTGGCGGCGCTCGAGACCGAAGTCGCCGCCACGGTCATACCCTTCAGCGCCGAGCGCGAGGTCAGGCACGGCGTCTTCCTGCGCGACGGCACGATGGTCTCACGGGTGGGAGGCAACGAGCAGGAGATCGTCGCGGCAAGCGAGGTGGGCATTCCCGGACCTCACAATCTCTCGAACGCGCTCGCGGCTACGGCGGCGGCCGTCGCGATCGGCGTTGCGCCCGAAGCTGCCGCGCGCGTACTCACGAGCTTCAGATCTCTCGAGCACAGGCTCGAGGCCGTCGCCGAAATAGACGGCGTCTCCTACGTCAACGACTCGAAGGCCACCAACGTCGATTCGGTGAGCTTCGCGCTCCGGAGCTTCGACGCTCCGATCGTTCTCATAGCAGGCGGGAAGGATAAGGGCACCGACTTCTCTCCGCTCGGGAGGTACATCTCCGGGCGGGTGAGGCGCCTCATCCTTATCGGCGAGGCCGCGGAGAAGATGGAGCGCACGTTCGAGGGGCTCGTGCCCACGGAAAGGGCCGCGTCGCTTGGTTCTGCCGTGCTCGCCGCCGGGAGGAGCGCGGTCCCAGGCGACGTCGTGTTGTTGTCTCCGGCCTGCGCGAGTTTCGACATGTTCGACGATTTCGAGGACAGGGGACGGCAGTTCAAGAATCTGGTCGCGGCGCTGGCGCGCAAGGCCGCCGCGGGAGGTGGGAAGTGAAGGGGAGCGTACGCTGCGATTGGGCGCTGGTCTGGACGACGCTGCTTCTGATCCTCGTCGGAATGCTGACCGTGTACACGGCGAGCGTACACATCGCCGAGCACAACTTCGGCGGCAGCCACGTCTTCCTGAAAAGGAACGCGTTCCGCGCGGTCTTCGGACTGGCCGCCGCGGCGTTCGCCTACACGTTCGATTACAGGTCGTACCGCAAGCACGCGAAGAAGGCGATCCTCCTGACCATTCTGCTTCTGCTGGCGACGCTGTTCTTCGGCAGGACCGTGCGCGGGATGCGCGGTTTCCTCCTTATGTTCCAGCCCAGTGAGGTGGCGAAGCTCGTGCTCGTCATCTATCTGGCCGACGTGCTCGCGCGCAGGAAGGACGAACTCTCGAACTTCGTCCACGGGCTCCTTCCCAGGCTGGGGCTCGTGGCATGCGTGGTCGGGCTCATACTGCTTCAGCCCGACTTCGGGAGTGCGATAGCCGTCGTGATCCTCTCGCTCGTGCTCCTGTTCCTCGGGGGCGCCAGACTGTCACACATCGGCGCCCTGGGAGCGGCGGCGGTCCCGGGTATCGTCCTCGCCATCAAGTTCGTACCTCACATCGCCGAGAGATGGGCCGTGTGGCGCTCCGCCTACGACCTGACGCTCAGTGGGGTCGACACCAAGGGCGCCGGGTACCAGATCTTCCAGTCGCTCGTGGCGCTCGGATCGGGCGGATTGTGGGGAAGGGGCATAGGGGGAAGCTATCAGCGCGCGTTCATCCCGGACCCCTACACCGATTTCGCCTTCTCCATCTGGGGCGAGGAGGTCGGGTTCCTCGGCACGTTCGGGCTCATCTGCGTGCTCGCGTTCTTCCTGCTACGGGGGCTTCGAATAGCGAAGCGGGCGCCGGACCGCTACGGTCAGATCCTGGCGTCTGGTCTGACGGCGATGGTGACCATCTACGCGGCCATCAACATAGGGGTCGCGACCGCGCTCATCCCGACGACCGGGTTGCCGCTTCCCTTCATCAGCTACGGCGGCTCCTCGCTCATTATCAACATGGTCGCCGTCGGCATTCTCCTGAATCTGTCAAAGCGTCCCGTGATGGTGGGAGGATCAAGAGTTGCGCCGTCGGAGCTGGCGAGGCGCTGGACGGCTCAGAAGGCCGGAAACGAGAAGAGGTCGTGAAGGTGATGATAGCAGGGGGCGGTACGGGCGGCCACATCAGTCCGGGCATAGCCATAGCCGACGCACTGGAGCGCTCGGCTCCGGGCATAGAGGTGTTCTTCATGGGGCGAAGCGGCTCGATAGAGGAGCGGCTGGTCGGACGCACGGGGCGAGGCTTCGTCACGGTGCCGTCGATGGGACTCCGGAGGAGCGTCGATATCAGGAATCTGGGTATGCCGTTCGTCGTGATCGCGGGATTCGTTCGCGCTCTCGGTGTTCTCGCTCGCCGGCGTCCCGCCGCGGCCGTCGGCACCGGAGGCTTCGTCAGCATGCCGCCCATCCTCGCGGCGCGGACTCTTGGAATACCCGTCGTTCTGCAGGAGCAGAACTCCTATCCGGGACTCGCGACACGCGTTCTCTCGCGGTGGGCGTCGTCCGTCCACACCAGCTTCGAGGAGACGGCCGCGCACCTGCCGCGGGCACGAGAGATCGCGTTGTCCGGCAATCCGGTCAGGAGCGAGTTCGAAGCCACCGACCGCGGACAGTCGAGAAGGAAGCTCGGTCTGCACCCCATGGGCGCCGTGATCCTCCTCGTGGGCGGAAGCGGGGGAGCGCGGCGCATCAATGAGGCGGTGGCGGACGCGGCCGGCAGGATGGCGGGAATGGGAGTCGAACTCGTGGTCCAGACAGGCTCCGCGGACGTCGACATCGTAAGGGCGGCACTGGCGAAGGCGGCAGTCAAGGCCATCGTTGAGCCCTTCTTCGACGACATGGCGACCGCCTACGCGGCGAGCGACCTGGTTGTGTCGCGATCGGGGGCGACTGCGATAGCCGAGATAGAGATAGTGGGCAGGCCCTCGCTCCTGGTGCCCTACCCGCATGCGACCGAGGGGCACCAGATGAAGAACGCGCGCGCCGTGGAGAAGGCTGGAGCCGCGGTGGTCGTGCCGGACGATGAACTGACCGGCGAGAGGCTCGCCGATGAGGTCTCTGAGTTACTGAAAGATAGGGCGCGGTTGGCACTCATGGCCCAGAGGGCCAGGGCGCTCGCAAGGCCCGACGCGGCTGAGCGGGTTGGCGAGGCGGTCCTGGCCCTTGCCCTGAGCAGGAGAGAATCGCAGTGACCATGTTCGGTCGCGTGAAGCATGTGCATCTCGTGGGTATCGGCGGCGCCGGAATGAGCGGCATCGCCGAGGTGCTCCTGAACCTGCACTACGTCGTGTCGGGTTCGGACCTCAGACGCAGCGAGACCACCGACAGGCTGACCTCGCTCGGCGCGCGCGTCAACTACGGTCACGACGCCGCGAACATCGAGGGCGCGGACGTTGTCGTGGTCTCGACGGCCGTCGCGAGAGACAACCCGGAGATACTGGCGGCGCGCGCGCGGCTCGTTCCAGTCATTCCGAGGGTGGAGATGCTGGCGGAACTCATGCGGATGAAGTTCTCGGTCGCCGTAGGAGGGACGCACGGCAAGACCACCACGACATCGCTCATCTCGGCCGTTCTGTCGGTCGGCGGACTCGACCCCACGGTCGTCGTCGGCGGGAAGATAAGCTCGATGGGCACCGGCGCCCGGCTCGGCGCTAGCGAGTACATGGTCGCCGAGGCGGACGAGAGCGACGGGTCCTTCCTGAAGCTGTCCCCGACGCTTGCCGTCGTCACGACGGTCGACGAGGAGCACCTCGACTACTATTCCGGGCTCGACGAGATCAAGAGCGCGTTCACCCGATTCGCCAACAGCGTGCCGTTCTACGGGTGCTCGATCGTCTGTCTCGATCAGGAGAACATCCAGTCGATCATCGGCGACATCGAGCGGCGGGTCATTACATACGGACTGGCGAGCCAGGCGGACGTGCAGGCCATCGGTGTCGAAGCGTCCGGAGAGCTGACGTCCTTCACGGTTGTGGCGGGAGGTGAAGAGCTGGGTCGCGTCGTGATCACAATGCCGGGACTGCACAACGTATACAACTCGGTCGCCGCCGTGGCGGTGGGTCTCGAGCTCGGCGTCTCCTTCGGAGACATCACCGAAGCCCTGAGAAGCTTCGAGGGAATCGCACGCAGGTTCGACATAAGAGGGGAGGCTGGCGATGTGCTTGTTCTGGATGACTACGGACACCACCCGGTCGAGATCAGAACGACTCTCTCAGCAGCCGCGGCTCGATGGAACCGCAGGCTCGTCGTCCTGTTCCAGCCGCACAGATACACGCGGACGCAAAAGCTCCTGGAGGAGTTCGGACGAAGCTTCTACGACGCAACGGTCCTCTTCGTAGCCGGTATTTACGCGGCGAGCGAGGAGCCGATTCCCGGCGTCAGCGGCGCGAACATCGTCGAGGTGGCCCGTCGCCACGGCCACCGTGACGCTGACTACGTGGAGGACCTGGGCGCGCTCTACGAGCGCGCGATGACCGTCATCCGACCGGGCGACGTGGTAGTCACACTCGGCGCCGGAGATATCTACAAGGTCGGAGAGCGGATCCTGGCGAGCCTCCGCAAGAGGGAATCACTGGGGGACGCTTGAGGACGCTCGGACTGGCGACATGGGGTCCCCGCCTGGCGGGGGGAATCCGAACGGAGAGAGCGATGGGAATCGACCCGATCACACTCGATGAGCTGACGAGGATGGCGCCGGGACAGGTGCTGGTCGATGAGCCGATGGCCAGGCACACCTCGTTCGGCCTGGGCGGTCCCGCCGACGTCTTCGTCGAGCCGCGGGACGCCGCGACGTTCCGGGAGTGTGCCGACTACCTGTCGAATGCGGGCGTTCCCGTGACCCTTCTGGGTCGGGGAACCAACATCCTGGTCAGGAGCGGCGGCATCGACGGCGCGGTGCTGACCGGAATCAAAGCGTTCGGAACGCTTTCCCGCGCCGGTGAGGCCGTGCGCGTCGGTGGCGGTGTCGGCCTGCCGCGGTTGCTCTCGTTCTGCGCGGAGAGCGGCCTCTCGGGACTGGAGGGGCTCTCGGGCATTCCAGGCAGCGCGGGGGGAGCCGTCGTCACGAACGCGGGGAGCTTCGGCGTGTCGATCGGGGACCGGCTGACGGGCATCACTGTGTCGAAACCGGGCGGGCCACCGTCCACCATCCCCCGCGACGACCTCCCGATGGCCTATCGCAAGACCGAGATCCAGAGCGGGCTCTTCATCGAGGAGGTCGGGCTGGCTCTCGACCGGGGCGATCCTGAGGACATCATGGCGGCGCACCGCGAGACGCTGGAGAAGAAGTGGAAGTCACAGCCGAGCGGGATGAGGTGCGCGGGCTGCGTGTTCAAGAACCCGACGGGGGACGCGGCCGGGAAGCTGGTTGACGAGGCCGGTCTGAAGGGCATGAGAGTGGGCGGCGCCGTCGTTTCCGACCTCCACGCCAACTTCATTCTGAACGACAGGGGCGCCACGGCGGAGGACGTCGAGGAACTGATCGAGATCGTGCGTGAGCGCGTCGCTGACGCGGCGGGCATCACGCTCGAGCTCGAGATAGAGGTCGTCGGGAGACAGTAGGGACTTGTTCCTGCTGCAGGAACCAACCGTCCACACGGACACGAGGATTCCAGAGTGTCGGGACTTCGCCTGAAGAACAGGAGCCGCGGGAAAAAGGGTGCACCCCGACAGCGCGCCGTCGGGCGCGAGAGCGCGTCGAGCCGCCCCCGGAAGACGCGCCGCACGAGGAAGGCGAGATACTTCGCGTTCCGCCTCCCGAGCCTCGAGTGGAACCTGAAGCGCCTCGCGATCGTCGCCACCGCGCTTGTCCTCGTCGCCGGCATGGCGCTGATCATATCCGGTGCCCTCGGGTGGGGACGAGGGGAGGAGCGGTTCCTCCTGTTGCGCTTCGAGGTAAGGGGCAACAGGGTCCTGACCGAGGAAGAGATCCTGGTGCTCTCGGGCGTGGTGATGGGTTCCAATCTCCTCGATGTCAGGATCTCCGCGCTGGAGGAGGCCGTCGCGGCCTCGCCTCGCGTCGACAGGGCGCAGGCAAGAAGGGTCCTTCCTGACCGGGTGGTCGTGACGCTTGATGAGAAGCGCCCGGCCGCGCTCGTGGCGGCCGTCAGTGGTGGCGTCGTTGAGGTGACGGACGACGGTGCGGTCCTTCCGATCGCGGCGCAGACCGCGTCGGTCGACCTGCCGGTCATCACCGGGGCGGTGGGGGATGTTGAACCGGGAATCGACACGCTCTCTCCGGAGCTCGTTGACGCGCTCGCGCTTCTGCGGCGCGCGCAGGAGGTTTCGGAGGGGCTATGGATGGACATATCGGAAGTCAGGATTGCGCCGGGATCGGGTCTGGTCATTTATACGGTAGCCGACGGGGCAGAGATCAGAGTTGGTTCCGGCGCTCTTAGTTCGAGCGACCTCGAGCGTCTGTGGCGGGTGTTGTGTGATATCCGCGACAGGGGTGGAGAGGCCGAGACGATAGATCTCAGATTCAAAGACCAGATAATCGTAAGGCTTTCTTAGGCGCGCCTGTCAGGCGCGCCCGGGGGGGAGGCTCTCTCGTGAGAAGAGGTGAGATCCTTGTTGGACTGGATCTCGGATCGAGCAGGATCAAGGTCGTTGTCGCCGACACCGCCGACCGCGAGCTGCCCGAGATCCTTGGAATGGGGGAGGCGGACTCCCTGGGGATAGAAGCGGGAGTCATCGTGAACATGGAGCGGGCCGCTCTCTCTATCCGTTCCGCGGTAGAGGACGCGGAGGAGAGCGCGGACGTCGACGTCGGACGGGTCCTGGTCACGCTGGACGGCGAGCACATCAAGGGCATCGACAGCCGCGGCGTCGTGGCCGTCTCACGCAGCGGAGGTGAGATCGCCAAGGCAGAGGTCAACGCGGTTCTTGAAGCG
Source organism: Candidatus Eiseniibacteriota bacterium (assembly GCA_043819135.1). Lineage (GTDB taxonomy): Bacteria > Joyebacterota > Joyebacteria > Joyebacterales > Joyebacteraceae > JALGZG01. Next base: position 8,500 of record JBDRFG010000043.1, read on the forward strand.
GCGAAGACGCTGGCTCTGCCCGTTGGCAGGACGATCCTCGACGCCAAGGCCCAGGAGTTCTTCGTGGACGCTCAGCGCGGCATCCGGGACCCGATCGGGATGACGGGTGTCCGTCTGGGTTCGAAGGTCCACATCGTCACGGCGTCGCAGCAGGCCGTGGACAACGCGGTCCGGGCGGTGCGGAGGGCGGGACTGAAGCTCTCGGGCATGTCGTTCAAGTCGCTCGCGGCCGGAACGGCCGTGCTTTCCGAGGACGAGACGGAGCTGGGGGTGCTTCTCGTCAATCTCGGCGCCGGAACCACCGGCCTCGCCCTGTATCACGGCGGGACGGTCAGGCACACGGGCGCCATCGGATGGGGGGCGGCCAGCGTCACGAGCGACATAGCCGTGGGTCTCCGGATGCCGATCGCCAAGGCCGAGCAGATCAAGCGAGAGAGTGGGTCTGCCTGCGCTTCGATGGCCGAGGACGGTGTCGTCGAGATTCCGACGGTCGGGGGCCACCCGTCGCGAGAGTGCTCCGGTCAGATACTGGCCGCCATCATCGAGCCGAGAATGCGTGAGATCTTCGAGATGGTCATGAACGAAATGCGGAGCACGGACTACTGGGGGAGGATCCCCGCGGGAGTCGTGTTGACCGGCGGCGGTGCGAAGCTCCGGAACGTAACGGTCCTGGCCGAGGAGGTCTTCGGCGTCGGCGCCCGCATCGGGCTGCCGGATCGTGTCTCCGGGCGTTTCGACGCGATCGTCGATCCGGCGCACGCGTCCGCTGTTGGAATCATAATGTCGGCTACCGGCCCGGCCGCAACACGGCCGCGCCCGGACAAGCCGTTTGCAGACAAGGTTCATAAGGTACGTCAGTGGGTAGACAGCCTGCTTTAGGAGAGGGCGGACGAATGACGAAGAAGAAGGGAAGCGAGACGAAGAAGTCCTCGGTGCAGAAGACGACCCGGAACTCGCGGGACGCGGGTGGGATGAAGCTTCAGTTCGATTTCGAGCCGGACCTGAGCGCGATGATCAAAGTAGTGGGTGTCGGAGGCGCCGGAGGGAACGCCATCAACCGGATGATAGAGTCCGGATTCAGCGGCGTGGACTTCGTTGCGATAAACACCGACGCTCAGTCGCTCGGGTGTTCGCTTGCGCAGAACCAGGTCCAGATCGGGACCAAGCTGACGCACGGGCTCGGCTCCGGAGGTAACCCGGAGGTCGGTCGCAAGGCGGCCGAGGAAGACGCGGAGAAGATCGCCGACGTCATCAGGGGCGCCGACATGGTCTTCGTCGCGGCCGGCATGGGCGGCGGCACCGGCACGGGCGCCGGCCCGACCGTTGCGAAGATGGCCAGGCAGATGGGTGCGCTGGTAGTCGCCGTTGCGACGAAACCCTTCATGTTCGAGGGGCAGTACCGCATGCGACAGGCCGTCGAGGGACTCCGCCTGCTCAAGCAGGAGGTCGACACGGCCATCGTCATTCCCAATCAGCGTCTGCTTGCGGTCGCGAGCAAGAACACGCCGATCCGCGAGGCCTTCCGCATCGCCGATGACGTGCTCCTGAGAGCGACGCGGGGCGTCTCCGACCTCATCACGGTTCCCGGACTCGTCAATCTGGACTTCGCGGACGTGAAGTCCGTGATGACGGAGATGGGCGACGCGGTGATGGGTACGGGCATCTCCAGCGGGAAGAACAGGGCGGTGGAGGCAGCGCAGCAGGCCATCTCCAGCCCGCTTCTCGAGGACGCCAGTATCGCCGGGGCGGGCGGCGTGCTCGTCAACGTCACGGGCGGCCCCGATCTCACGCTTCATGAGATCAACGAGGCCGCCATGATCATCAACGACGCCATCGGCGTAGAGACGAACATGATCTTCGGCGCCGTCGTCGACGATGAGCTCAAGGACCGGGTGATGATCACGGTCATCGCGACGGGCATACGTGGAGTCAAACAGAAGGTGGAGCGGGAGCGGCCCGGGGAGAAGAAGCCTGAGCCCGCCAGGCTGACACCGCGTCAGTCCGTCAACAGGGTGGTCGAGCGCCCGCGCCAGGAGCCGCCGCGGCCCGCGGAGGGCGGCGGGATGTACGCGAAGGAGCCACGCAAGAGCTCCCGACGAGAACTGGAGATACCGACATTCCTGCGCAGACAGATGGACTAGCGCCGAGCGGACCGGCTCGAGAGGGGTCGCTCCGAGTGGAAGGAGGTGCCCATGTCTCTGTTCACCAAGCTCTTCGGACTGGGCGAAAACGACGAGTACAACGAGGGAATAGAGCACTACAACCGCGGTGACTACGACAAGGCCGTCGTGAAGTTCGAGGCGGTCATCGCGACCATCAAAGACAAGTCGGACCCGTACTACCAGCTCGGGCTCTTCTATGCCGCGGAGACGCACGCTCACTTAGGGTTTTCGTTCTACAAGCGGGGTGATCTCGACCGGGCGGAGGAGCAGTTCGTGAAAGCGGTGGAGGAGAACACCCGCTACCCGGATCTGCACTACCACCTTGGTGCCATCTATGAGAAGAAGGGACTTCACGACAAGGCGATCGAGTGCCTGACCAAGGCCGTCGAGATCAATCCCGAGTACATGGAAGCCTACTGCCAGCTCGCGATCGCGCTGTCAGAGGCCGGTCGCTCCGACGAGGCCACCAAGGCGTTCGAGAAGGCGACGAGGTTCGGTCTGTCTCTCCCCATGCCCGACACGATGCATCTGTCGGAGGTCTGCGAGAAGGTCCTCCAGGCCCCGTACAAGGAGCTGTTGGGGGCGACGGTGGCCAGGGAGGAGTTCCGGACCCTGATCAACGATTCCATCAGCGCGTACAACACCGGTCGGACGGACGAGGCGATCAGAGGATTCGAGGAGGCCGTGCGGCTCAAGCCTCACTACCCGGACATCCGGTGCAGGCTGGCCATCGCGTACGGGGAGGCAGAGCGGTTCGAGGACGCGATCGGGCAGTTGCAGGAGGCTCTCGATATCAATCCGAGCTACATTGATGCGTTCTTCTATCACGGCATCTACAGCCTGAAACTCGGGAAGTACAGGGAGGCGTGTGAGAGCCTCAAGCGCGGCGTCGAGATAAGGCCGGACTACTGGGACCTGAGGTGCTACCTGGGCATCGCGTACTTCAAGCGCGGGATGTTTGACGAGTCGAGCGCGGAGCTGGTTCAGGTCGCGAAGTCGTGCCCGAGCTATGCGCTTGCGCACTACTACCTGGGCATGACGGATCTCTCGCGGGGACGTACCGACGAGGCCGTGCGGTCGTTCAAGGTGGCCTTCGAGGACCTGCGGTTCTGGGCCGAGATGCCCGGCGAATCCGCGGACATCATGCTGGAGAGCGGCGACTACGATGCCGCCATCGAACGCTACACGGTGGCTCTCGCGCAGAACCCCTCCTACGCGGACCTGCACTGCGGCCTGGGCCTCGCCTACATCGCCAGGTCCAGATTCGAGGAGGCCGAACGCGAGCTCGAGGAGGCGGTCAGCATCAACCCGGGCTACACCGAGGCCCACGCGCACCTGGGCAGGGTCAAGGCCTGTCTCGACAAGGAGGACGAGGCGATAGAGCATCTGGAGAAGGCGCTCAGCCTCAAGCCCGGATACGCCGATCTGCATCGCGCGCTGGCCGACCGCTACATCGCAAGCGAGCGCTACAACGAGGCCATCTCCGAGCTGGAGAAGGCCGTGGAGATAAACGCGAACTACATCGAGGCCCGTCTGACACTGGGGCTCACGTACCGTCGCGTCGGCAGAAGCGAAGAGGCAGACTCGCAGCTTCGGGAGGTCCTTGATCTCGACCCGCGCAATCCCATCGCCAAGGCTCAGCTCTCTGACTGGACTCCCAGTCACCGTGAGCTACGGAAGATGCACGCCTGATGCGGCGGCGCGGTCGCGGGGTCAGCGACGGCCACGGTAGGCCCGAACACGGCGAAACGTGGCTGTCCGAGCGGCCCACTCGATCGCACCGCCGTCCCGGCGGCCTCTCCGTCGCCCTGTGCTACCCCTCCTCCTACTCGCTCGGCATGAGCAACCTCGGCTTCCAGTCCGTTCTCGGGCTCCTTCTCTCGGAGCCCGACGTCGTTTGCGAAAGGGCGTTCCGCGAGCCCGACCTCCCCGATGCCGGGAGGTCCCTCGAGACCGGGACCCCGCTCTCCGAGTTCGACGTAGTCGCATTCTCGGTCTCGTTCGAGGACGATCTTCTCAACCTCGTCGCCATGCTCGACGCGGGGGGGATCCCGCTTCGAGCATCGGAGCGTGGAGACACCGACCCGCTCGTGGTCATGGGTGGCGTGTGCGCCTATCTGAACCCGGAGCCCGTCGCGCCCTTCATGGACGCGGTGCTCGTGGGGGAGGCGGAGGCTCTGGTCGGCCCGTTCGTCGCGAACATCCGCGCGTCGCATTCGCGCCCGCGAGCCGAGCGTCTGCGCGAGCTCGCGGGCGTCAAGGGAGCGTACGTTCCCTCGCTCTACGAGGTGGAGCGGGACGAGGCCGGGCGCATCGCGGGATTCCGAGCCGAGGGGGATGTCCCGCTGCCTGTCCGGACGGCCACCGGCTCGTCCCGGATGGCAGCGAGCGTCGTCCTTTCGGACGGCGCCTTCCTAAGCGACATGCTCATGCTCGAGGTCTCGCGGGGATGCGCCCGCGGGTGTCGCTTCTGCGCGGCGGGGAGCGTTCTGACCCCGCGCGTGTGGTATCCAGCCACGGACGTGCTCGGCGCGATGGAGGGCGCCCTGGATTCGACAACGCGGGTGGGGCTCGTCACCGCGGCGCTTCTGGACCATCCCGAGGCCGGGGAGATCCTGGAGGGGGCGCTGCGCATGGGAGTCGAGGTCAACATCAGCTCGCTTCGAGCCGACGCCGTCACTCCGGAAGTCGCGCGGCTCCTCAGTGCCTGCGGCGTCAGGACAGTGACCGTGGCCCCCGAGACCGGCTCGGAAGACCTGAGGAGGGTCATCGGCAAGCCCGTTTCGGACGCCGCGCTCCTGTCGGCCGCCCGCGCCATGGCCGAGGGAGGGATACGGGCGCTCAAGCTCTATTTCATGATCGGAGTCCCCGGAGAGCGCGACGAGGACGTCGAGGCCATCCCGGAGCTGGCCAGAGCGATCCGGTCGTGCTTCGTCGAGGGTCGCCCGGACGCGAGGGTCGGCGTCAGCGTCTCGGCGTTTGTTCCGAAGCCGAGAACGGCATTCCAGTGGCTGCCCATGGCGGACGAGGCCCGTCTGCGCGCCGGCATGTCGTATCTTCGGAAGGCGTTCGCCGGCAGGCCTCGAATGGAGTTCTCGGGCACGGGCGCCCGGGAGGCCAGGAGGGAGGGCGTGCTCGCGCGCGGAGGACGCGAGCTGTCCGAGGCCATCCGGCTCGCCGCTATCGAGCGGGTTCCCTGGAAGGCTGCGCTCAGAAGGAGCGGCGTCGACGCGGACGCCGTGCTTAAGAGAGAGCGCGTGGACGGCGAGGTCTTCCCCTGGGAGGTGGTGGAGGTGGGTCCGCCCAGGGAGACGCTTCAGAGGTCTCTCACGGCCGCCAGACGGCTTCTTGCAGGGCGGTGAGAGCCTGGAAGCGCGTTCCGGGAGTAAGGCCGCCGGGGCCTCTCGTTCCGGCGGTTCATTGACATAACAGCGAAAATGTGATATCGTAGAGTCGCTTGGATGAGTCGCGTGGTGTCCCCACACAGAGAGGGAGTCTGATCATGAGACTGGCGCGTTCGCTGGTCGTTCTTGCCGTTGTACTGATGTCGGCGCAGGTCGCCTGTGCCGCCGAGGACTGGATCTCGCTGGACGGTCTTTCCGAGGGAGCGGCCGCGGTGTCCGTGGTCGAGTCGGACATGAACCGGCTTGTTCTCAGTGTCAATGTGCCCGGTCTTCTCGCCGAGGAGATCGTGACCAGCGGCGGCACGTTCACGCGACTGACGCTCGACGGCGCCGGACCGACGGCGGTAGTAGGAGAAGCGCTCCTGCCCGTCGTACGCGAGTTCGTCGAGATCCCATACGGCGCGCACCCCGTTCTCACCGTTACCTACTCCGACTATCGCAGGACCAGTCTGTCCGCGCTGGGCGTCCGGCACGCTCTGATCCCCGTACAGGCTCCCGTCGAGAAGATCCCGGGGGCCCTTGAGTCGGCCCCGTTCGAGCTCTCCGACAGCTTCTACGCGCGGGACAGCTTCGGGCACGTCCAGGCGGCGAGTCTTGGAGAGGTTCAGACGATGCGCGGACACCGCTTCGTCCAGCTGGAAGTCAATCCCGTGCGGTACAACCCGGTTCGGGGAGCAGTGGAGTACGCGACCAGCATCGAGGTCACGGTCGAGTTCCTCGGAGCCGACCTCGCGGAGACCAGGCGCGTTCTGGACCGGTACTCCAACGGTCTTTTCGCGCAGGTCGCGGCGGACATGTTCGTCAACCACGCCGCGTTCGCGTCCAGGTTCGACATCCCTCTGCCCATAGGCTACCTCATCGTTGCCTACGACAGCTTCACGGACGAGATCGCGCCTCTGGCGGCGTGGAAGGAGCAGAAGGGCTACCACACGACAGTCGTGAGCGCGTCGGACGTCCCCGGCGGCAACACCAAGGAGAACATCAAGGCCTACATACAGGACGCCTACGACAACTGGGCCGTCCCTCCGACGTTCGTGCTCCTCGTGGGCGACACGCCGCAGATAAGCCACTGGGTGGGAACCCAGACGAACAACCCGTCGACCGATCTCTACTACGTGACCATGGACGGGTCGAGCGACTGGCAGCCGGACATCTGGATCGGGCGCTTCTCGTGCACGACCGGCACGCAGGTGACCAACCTGGTCAGCAAGACGGTCGATTACGAGCGCTGGAGTCTCACGAGCGGCACCTCGTGGGCCAGGAAGGCCGTGTTCATGGCGTCCGAGGACAACTACGCGTTCACCGAGGGAACTCACGACTACGTAGTCGGCACCTACCTGAACCCCGCCGGCTACACGTCGCAGAAGTTGTATTCTCACACCTACAGCGCGACTACTTCGGAGGTCAGCGCTGCGTTCAACGACGGCCGCTCGCTGGGCATCTACTCCGGTCACGGGGACGTCACATACTGGGCGGACGGTCCGGTGTTCACCGCGAGCAACGTCAACGCCCTGACCAACACCGACATGCTCCCGCTCGTGCACAGCTACTCCTGCCTGACGGGCCAGTTCAGCTCGTCGTGTTTCGCTGAGACCTGGACCAACGCGACGGACAAGGGCGCGGTCGTGTTCTGGGGGTCGTCGGTGACGTCTTACTGGTACGAGGACGACTACCTGGAGAGGGGGGCGTTCAAGGCCTGCTTCGACGAGGGCTACACATGGGCATGCGGCATCAGTCACAGGGCGCTCTACTGGGTCTACGACCAGTACAGCGGCGGCGGTTCGACCCGGCGCTACTACGAGATGTACAACGTCCTCGGCGACCCGTCGCTCGACATCTGGACCGACGTGCCGAGCGCGATCATCGCGAGCTACGCGGGCACGGTCCCCGTCGGTTCCACGTCGTTCGACATAACAGTGACGAGCGGCGGAAGCCCGGTAGACAAGGCGCTCGTCTGCGTGGCGAAGGTCGACGACGGCGTCTACGAGGCCGCCTACACCAACGCCTCGGGTGTGGCGTCTATCGCCCTTAGTCCCACCCCGACGACGCCCGGCACCATGGGCGTGACGGTCACGAGGCACGACCACTACCCGCACGAGGGCTCAACGACGGTATCGTTCTCGGACAGCCCGTACATCATGTATGAAAGCCACGTCATCGACGACGACACGTCAGGCGACAGCGTCGGCGACGGAGACGGCGTGGCGGACGCCGGGGAGTACGTGGAGCTTCCGATGACTCTCGAGAACATCGGCAACCAGCCCGGCAACGGCATCTCCGCCACGATCTCGGAGAGCGACCCGGACGTTCTCGTCTCAGACAGCTACGAGGACTACGGCAGCATCGCCGTGGGCGCGACGGCTCAGTGCTACGAGGACTACGACATCTACATCGCAGGTAGCTGCCCCGACGGGCACGTCATACAGCTTCAGGTAGAGGCGACCGACGGCGACAGCACGTGGACCAGCTTCTGCTCCATTCCGGTGTCGGCGCCGGTCGTCAGCATCTACGACTACGACGTCGACGACTCCCCGGGTGGCGGGAACGGGAACGGCTGCATTGAGGCGGGAGAGACCATCACGCTGTCGGTGACCTTCCAGAACACAGGGGGAGACGACGCGACGGATGCCTCGGTGGTGATGACGACCGCCGACCCGTACATCAGCATCACGTCCGGCAACGCCGGACCCTCTTCGATCCCGTCCGGAGGCACGGGCACGCCGGGACCGTCGTTCGAGTTCGAGATATCCCCGACCGCGCCCAGCTTCCACGAGTTCACGCTGGAGTTCGGGATCTCGACCCCTGCCGGCTACGTCGCCGGCGACGACATCGCGCTGCTCGTGGGCGCGGCGACGCTCGAGGAGGACTTCGAGGGCTCGGGGTCCGACTGGTCTCACTACAACGTGACCGGCGGGTTCGTGGACGAGTGGCACGTCGAGACGTACCGGTGGCATTCTGCCGGCACAAGCTGGAAGTGTGGAGGTTCGGGCTCGGGCGTCTACGCGAACGGCTCCGACGGCGTTCTCGAGACCCCGAGCGTGTGTGTGGGGGCCGAGGGCGAGATGTCGTTCTGGAGCTGGCTTGCCGCCGAGGAACAGAGCTCGACGTTGGCGTGGGACTGCGCCCTCGTAGAGATCTCGATCGACGGCGGCGCGTGGAGCAACCTTGCCCCCGCGGGCGGCTACAGCCACGCGAAGAACGACAACGCCTCAAACCCACTCCCCAATGGCACGCCCTGCTGGTCGGGCACGTTCGACTGGCGCGAGGAGGCATTCGACCTGACTCCCTACGAGGGCCGGCGCGTCGCGTTCAGGTTCAGGTTCGTCTCCGATGGGTCTGTTACCGAGGAAGGGTGGTACATAGACGACGTCTCGGTGACCAGCACGGGCACGGGCGTGGACGACTCCGACACCATCGTTCCCGGGGAGTTCGCGCTCCGGCAGAACGCTCCCAATCCGTTCAATCCCGTGACGACCATTGCCTACTCGCTTCCCGAGGCGGCCCACGTGAGCATCCGCGTCTACAGCGTCGCGGGTAAGCTCGTGGCGACACTCCGCGACGGGGAAGAGGGGGCCGGGCGGAGGTCGGTCGTCTGGGACGGCACGAACGACCGCGGCCAGAGCGTCGGCAGCGGCGTCTACTTCTGCTCGATGACGGCAGGGGAGTTCAACGACAGTACGATGATGGTCCTTCTGAAGTAGGGGGGCCGCTCGCAGGGTAAGAGAGAGGCGGACGTTGGCCGGGACCTCATGGGACCGGCTCTCGTCCGCCTCTTCTTTGGCGTCGCCCGCGCGCGGTCATCTCGGCTCGTGCCGTTCGGGCTCTGCTACACGAGTTCGTCTACAGTACCGAGTAGGTCTACGAGCGAGTACGGCTTCTGGAGGAACCGGAACCCCTTCTCCTGGATGACGGGCCACTGCGACTTCTGATCGGTGTAGCCGCTCGACACCAGAACCTGGAGGTCGGGCCTCTTCGAGAGCAGCTCGTCAATGAGACGGATTCCGCTCTTGTCCGGCAGCACCACATCGCTGAAGACCAGGTCGAAGTTTCCGCCCTCGCGCTCGAACACCTCGAGCGCCTCCTCGTAGGCCCCGGCTTCGAAGACCTTGTACCCGCTCTCCTTGAGCGCTCTTGACGCCAGTTCGCGCACCGCCTCCTCGTCCTCGACCAGCAGGATGCGCTGGCCGCTACCGCGCGCGGTCTTCGGCTCCGCCGTAGCGGCCGACTCGGCGCTCTCGTCCTCGCGGCTGTGCACGGAGGGCAGGTAGACCTTGAACACGGTGCCCTGGTTCGGCTCACTGTAGACGTTTATCCACCCGCCGTGCTGCCTGACTATCCCGTAGACGACCGCCAGCCCCAGCCCGGTTCCCTTCGTGGGGCCCTTGGTGCTGAAGAAGGGCTCGAATATCTGGTCGATCACGTCCCTTTCGATGCCCGAGCCCGTGTCCTCGATCGAGAGGCAGACGAAGCCGCCTGGACGGGCGTCGTGAATCGTGACGCAAGCCAAGCTGTCCAGAACGACGTTCCCGGTCGAGATGGTCAGGCGGCCGCCCTCCGGCATGGCGTCCCGGGCGTTGACGGCCAGGTTGATGATGACCTGTTCGAGCTGTCCCGGATCCACCTTGGTGTGACACGCGCTGTCGTCCAGAGCGGTGATGAGCTCGATGTCCTCGCTGATGAGCCTGCGCAGCATCGCGTTCATGTCGGCCACTATCTTGTTCAGGTCCATGACCACCGGCTGAAGGGGCTGCCTGCGGCTGAACGCCAGGAGCTGTCGCGTCAGCGTCGCCGCCTGTTCCGCCGCCTTGCGGATCTGGCCGATGTCACCATGCACCGTTTCGCTGAGCGAGGCGTCGCACGAGAGCAGCTCGGCGTACCCACTGATGGCGGTGAGGAGGTTGTTGAAGTCATGCGCGACGCCTCCGGCGAGTCTTCCGACCGCCTCCATTTTCTGCGCCTGCAGCAGCTGGTCCTGCGTCTCGCGGAGCTCCTCGATGCTCGACTCGAGTTCCTTCATCAGCGTTGCCTTGCGCCAGGCCGCGGAGAGCTGGTTGGCGAAGGCCGTCACGGCGGGAACATCCCGGTCGGTCAGCGTGTCGGACGCTACCGCGAGCACGCCGAACACCCTGTTCTCGGTGATCAAGGGCGCAAGGATGAGCCTCGTGGCATCGAGCGCCCTCTGGAGCTGTGGCGCGAACTTCTTCTTGGAAACCGGGAGTCTCTGGCGGAGGAACTCGACCATGTCGTCCACGAGCACCGACTCCCGCTCGTTGACGACAGCTCTGAACGCATCCACCTGGTCAACCTTGCACGCCATGTCGGACATGCGCCCACCCATGAGCTTCTCGGCGGCACGAAGCTGTTCGGTGTTCTTCGATGTGTGCCTGAGAATCAGTTCGTCTCCGGTGTCGTTCGAGAGGAAGAGCGTGCCTATCAGGTCCACCTCGGCGAGTTTCGCAGCGGCGGCCGCGAATATCTCTTCGGGCTTCATCTGTTGTTCCATCCCAAGGGCGGCGTCATTGAGCGTTCTGAGAAAGCGGTCGGCGCGCCTCCTGTCCGTGATGTCTCTGACCACGACGAGAACCGTGTCGTCGCTGCTCGGGACCATTCTCGCCTCGAAGTCGCGGAGATCCCCGTTCGGGGCCGGTATGGGAATGGAGTACTCCATGAGCTGCATCTCGCCCGTCCCGAACACGCTCGCGACCGACGCCTCCACCTGCCCGGCGAACGGGGCGGGGAAGACCTCGCTGATGTGCTTGCCCAGGAAGGCCTCCGGCGGCATGGCGAGAGGAGCGTCGCTCGGGGCATCGTAGCTTAGGAAGACGCCGCTTCTGTCTATGCTGAACATCATGTCGGGGACCGCGTCCAGGATCGACCTGTTCTTGGCCTCGCTGGACGTGAGTTCGTCCTCGGCGCGCTTGTGTTCGATCGCAAAGCCGATCTGCCCGGAGACGAATTCGAGCATCTCCTTCTCGGCCTCACCGAACTCGTTCCTGTCCGTGTAGCTCTGTACGACCAGCGCGCCGATGACCTCGCCGCTGACACGCAGAGGCACGCCCAGCCAGATCAGTGACGGCGTTCCGACCATGTCAACGACACCGGACCTGGTCCACTCATCCAGTTCTTTTCTGTCGACGAGAAGCGACGTGTCGTGCTTGATGAGGTAGCCGGTCAGCGTCTTGCCGGCGGGGAAGGAGTCGAAGTCATCCTGGTCCTTCTCGTCGATGAAGTAGGAGAGGGAGAGCGTATCGTGCTCGCGGTTGTAGAGAGCGATGAAGAAATTCTCCGTGCTCATCACGTTGCCGAGCGCCTGACGTATTCTGCCGAAGAGCTCCTGGACGCTTCCCGCCGCGTGAATGGAGCTTCCGATCTCATACGCGAGGCGTTGTACGTCCTCGGCGTGCTTCCGGTCCGTGATGTCAATGCCGGAGCTGATGGTGCCGACTATGTTGCCGTCGGGGTCGCGCTCTATGGCGTTGTGCCACTCGATGAAGCGCCTCTCGCCGCCCAGAGTGACTATCTCGTTCTCGTATTCGCCGGCGTAGTTCTCGATGTCACCATTCATCAGAGTGGCGAACACCTCGCGCACCTGCTGGCGCTGTTTCTCGGGCACGAAGTGGTCGAACCAGCTGAGACCGATGATGTCCGCTTCCGAACCGCCGAGCACTTCGCAGCCTTGCCTGTTGACCTGTGAGACGCGACCCTCGTGGTCGAGGCCGAGGAATATCACGCCCGCCAGGTCGAGATACTCCTGAGCTTCCTCCCGCCGGGCCTTGAGCTGCTGCTCCGCCTTTCGGTGTTCCGTCACGTCGAGGCCGACTCCGAAGAGGTACTCGAACTCCCCGGCCTCATTGATATGCGGCTTTCCGTGCCACCGCACCGCGAGCGTCTCACCGTTCTTCGTACGGATACTGTTCTCCGAGAAGACGACGTGGTGCCTGCTGACTATTTCCTCGAACGTCCGCTTGAATTGGTCCCTGGCGGGTTCGTCCGGGAGGAGAGCATCCGCGTAGTCCCTGCCCAGTACCTCGTCCAGGGTGTAGCCCGTGGCTTCGAGCATGGCGTCGTTCACGCGTACGACGCGTCCCACTGCGTCGATCGCCACGAAGTAGGCGGCCGTCGTCTCCATCAGCATGCTGAGGAAGTCCCGCTCGCGTCGCAGCAGCTGCTCCTTCGCCTCCCACCTGACGTGCTCGGATTCCAGCTCCAGGACTCTCGCCCGCAGTAGCTCGAGTTCCGTTGGCGGCGTGTCGTTCGTCCGGTCTTCTGGCTTCATGCACGGCTCCTTGGCGCTCTCAAGGACGCGTGTGGCGCCCGGTGCCTGGTAGTCCCGCAGAGTTCGTCCCCTGAATCGGCGGGCGGCCACCCCGGGCGTCTCCGTCAGTTGGTTCCCATCGTCTCTCGTACGGTCCGGAGCAGGTCCCTGATGCCGTACGGCTTCTGGAGGAAGCCGAACCCCCGGTCCCGGATAGCTTCCCACTGCGACTTCGTGTCGGTGTATCCGCTCGCGAGGAGTACCCGAACGTCGGGCTTCCTGCCCTGCATCTCCTCGACGAGTTCCAGCCCGCTCTTCGTCGGCAGGACGACATCGCTGAACACGAGATCGACGCCGCCCTCGGCCTCTCCGAAGAGGGCCAGTGCCTCCTCCGCGTCGGACGCCCCATAGACGGTGTAACCGCTCTCCTGGAGCGCTCTTAGCGCGAAGTCCCTCACGGCATCCTCGTCCTCGACCACGAGTATCTTCTCGCCGTGTCCGGTCGTTGTGATGGTGGCGCCGTCGGCCTCGGCCTGCTCGGTGATCGCGTCGGAGGTGGCGGGCAGGTAGACCGTGAACTGCGTCCCCTCGCCGAGCGCGCTGTCGGTGTTTATCCAGCCACCGTGCTGACTGACCACTCCGTACACGACGGAAAGGCCCAGCCCCGTGCCCTTGCCCAGCTCCTTGGTCGTGAAGAAGGGCTCGAATATCCTGTCCGCGACCTCGGGGTCGATGCCCGTGCCCGTGTCCCTCACGGACAGGCGCACGTAGTCTCCGGGCATGGAATCCGTGATCGACTCGCAGGCTTCGTCGTCGAGCGTCACGTTGCGGGTCTCGATAGACAGTTCTCCGCCCTCCGGCATCGCGTCTCTGCCGTTGATGATCAGGTTCATCACGACCTGCTGTATCTGGGTCGCGTCGGCCTTGATGCGGTCGAGTTCGGGATCAAGGTCCGTCTTCAGCGCAATGTTCTCACCGATGAGCCTTCGCATCATCTTGTCGAGGTTCGTCACTACCTCATTGACGGAGATGACCTTCGGCACGAGCGGCGTCTGGCGGCTGAAGGCGAGCAGCTGACTCGTCAGCGACGCGGCCTGCGCGGCCGCCTTCCTGATCTGATTGATGTCGCTGTGCGCCGGGTCGTCCTTGTCGATCCCGTCCAGCGCCAGCTCGGCGTAGCCCGTGATGGCGGTCAGCAGATTGTTGAAGTCGTGCGCGACCCCTCCGGCCAGATTCCCCACCGCCTCCATCTTCTGAGCGCGCAGCAGGATGTCCTGAGTCCGCCTGAGTTCTCCGAGGCTGCCGCTCAACTCCTCCATGAGCGTTGCCTTGCGCCATGCGGCGGCCAACTGGTTGGCGAATGCCGTTATCGCCGGAACGTCGCGCGCCGCGAGGTCGTTGGACAGCACTGCGAGCACGCCGGTGACGTCCTCTCCTGCTATCAGGGGTGCTAAGATCGTCGGGCGGCTCGAGAGCGCCCACTTGAGCCAGCTCTCCGGATCGCCTGGGGACGGGTCCCCGCGAGACTCGCCGTCATCACCGCTGCCCCCCAGGAACAGGCTCTTCTTCTCGCGGACCGTCTTGGCGAGCGGCTCGAAGATGTGGATCGGTATGCTCACGGAGTCGTCCCACGAGAGAGCCTCGTCCGTGGCGGCGTCGCTTCCGAGGAACCCCCTGCTCAGGTAGTCCACGGAGACCGTCCCACGGTTCTCGTCCGTCAGGAGGACGGCGCACGACGACCCGATCTTCTGGATCTCGTCCGTCACCGCCTCGAACACGGCATCCGGGGTCAGGCTCCTCTCCATTCCGAGCGCGGCGGCGTTCAGTGTCTGGAGCAACTGCTCGGTCCGCATTCTCTCCGTGAGGTCGTGGCAGATCGAGATGTACGACGAGAGCCTCCCGGAGCTGTCGCGGAGCGGCGAGACCCTGTACTCCACGAGGAAGTTCGAGCCTCGCTTCCGTTTGCTCTTGAGCACGCCGGTCCAGACGCGGCCGGCAGAGACCGTGTGGTGGATCTCCTCCTCGAAACTGTCCTCCCACGCGTCGGCGCTCAGCGCATCCAGAGTGGTCCCGATGAGTTCCTCACCCGCGAAGCCGAAGAGGAACTCTGCGGCCTTGTTGACGTAGGTTATCCTGTAGTTGAGGTCGGTCACGATGAGCGCGTCGGAGACCTGGAGCGGGATGGAGCCAAGGAACTGCAACTCCTCGTCTATCTGCTTCTTCGCCGTGATGTCAGTGAGAAGCGCGGTGAAGAAGGTCTCGTCTCCGGTCTTCCAGGCCCCGATGGCCAGTTCCATCGGGAACTCGCTCTTGTCCTTCCTGCGTCCGACACCCTCGACGCTCGCTCTGACGTAACCCTGGCTGTCCGTGGACACGGCGCGCATGAGCCCGTCCACGTGCGCCTGAAGGAACCCCTCCGGTACGATCAGCGAGAACGGGTGCCCCATCGCCTCCTCCGGCGAGTAACCGAACATGGCCTCGGCCGCCCTGTTCCAGGAGAGGATGCGGCCGTGGCTGTTGGTGTTCACGAGTGCGGCGCTGACCGTCTCTGCGACCGCGTTGAATCGGTCCTGCTCTTCACGGAGGGCCGTTTCGACGCGCTTTCTCGCGACGGCCGGAGCGATCTGCGCCGCGACGTGAGCCAGCACGTCGAGGTCGCGGTCGCTGAACTCGTTCTCGTCGGTGTAGCTCTGAAGCGCGATGACTCCAAGGGCCTTGTCGTCGGACATCAACGGCGCGCCCAACCAGACCTCGCATGGAGTGCCGACGACCTCGACTGACATCGACTTCACGAGTTCGTCGATGTCGCTCCTGGTTGCCCGTACCGGCGAGCTCTTCCTGATGGCGTAAGCGGTCAGGGTCTTCCCGGCCGGCAGCGTGCTGAACTGGTTCTGGTCGAACTCATCCAGGAAGAGGGGGAGGGAAATCGTGTTGTCACTTTCCTCGTAGAGCGCCACGAAGAAGTTCTTCGTGCTCATTATTCTCGCGAGTTCCTGCCTGGTCTTCCGGAAGAGAAGCCCCATGTCTCTCGCGGAGCAGGCGGCCTCGGCGATGCGCCAGAGCACTCGCTCGGTCTCGGCGGCGAACTTCTCCTCCGTGAGATCCTCCAGAGTGATGGCAACGCGAGTCGCCTGTCCTTCACTGTCCGCTATCTTTGTGGCCGAGGCCCTGACGTCGAGGGTGTCCTCGCGTATGAGCGCCTTGAGCTCTTCCTCAGCGTTTCCCTCGGCGATGGCCTTCTCGACGAGCCTGTGGAGCGATCCTCTGTCCTGGCAGAAACTGCCCGCGTTCAGTCCGACCGCCGTGTCTTCGTTTCCGAAGCCCCACTTCCTGAGGAAGGCGGCATTCGCGTGGGTGACCACGCAGTCGGGGTCGGTCACGATCACGGGGTCGAGGACCGCCGCGACCGTTCCCTCCCGGACCCGGAGCTCGCATTCCGCGCGCGCCCGCTGGATGGCAATGCCGAAGATCTCGGCGAGCCTGGCCACGGCGTCGAGATCGCGGTCGGTGTAGGCCCTGCGCGGGCCGGCGAGGACTATCTGACCGAGCAGCTCACCGCCGGCCATCGATGGAGCGGCCAGCATCCGGTCGTCGGACGGCGGGATCGGCTCGTCCTGCGCCAGCATGAGCGCCTCGAGGTCGCACCGCGCATCCTCGCCGGACTCCGTGGCTCCGCCATCACTGGGGTTGCTGTAGAACGCCTCACGCGTGTTGAGCGCCCGTCCCCACGGTGCGGGGAAACTCCCCGATGCATCCGGAGCGAATGCGATCGTGTCCGTACCGCCCCACGGGGCGCTCTCACGCCCTGCCGCCTCCGATACGAGGTGGGGTACCGCGACGCCCGATCTTCCGTCGATGACGTGCGCGAAGCCACCTCTGCTCTCAGTGAGGCGAAGGGCGTGGCCCAGAATGAGGCGGGCCATCTCCGGGACGGTCGATCCGGGGGCGCTGAGCGCGTCCGCCGACTCGGCCACGGCGGAGCGGACGGCGCGCTCCCACTTCAGCTGCTCGGTCGTCTGCCTGTAGTTCCCGGCCAGCGTCATGGAGCGCAGGGCGTAGTCCAGGTCACGCGCGATCCGCTGGAGAACGAGGTGCTCCTCAGTGGACGCAATGACCAACCCGGTGGCCCTGATGCAGATGACACCGAATACCTTGTCTTCCGAGCCGATTTTGACGGCAACGCTCGCCCTGCCGTAGCGCCTGGACTGCAGCGGGCAGCCCTGGCACTGCGACACGGTGTCCTTGATGACCACGGGGTAGGACTCGTTCATGGCCCTTTGCGCGCAGCCCGGCCACTGCTCCTTCTTCATCTGCTCGACAAGCTCCGCTATCCCGCCCTCGTGTCCCATCTCCGCCGCGATTCTGAATTGACCTTCGCCATCGGTCAGCGCTATCCAGGCCGAGTCATACCCGCGCGTCTGGACGAGCTTCCCGCACGTTGCGCGAATCAGCGAGTAGGCATCGGTTCCCATCGGCTGCAGGCTCACGACGGCGTCTCCGGACTCGAACAGCGAGTCGAGCTGTCGCGTTCGCTCCTGCGACCATCTGAGCCTTCCGAGCATGAACGAGATCAGCACGGCGCTTACAAGGAGCGCCGCGGCGACCGGGAGCCTCGTTGCCAGCTCGGACGTTTCCACTCGGGACAGGTCGAATCCGAGCGAGCCCTGGCCCGTGAAGGGCCCCCCGGTCAGTGCAGGCGCCAGCGCCCATGGCAGGACGATCAGAGCCGCGAGCACCGGGATGAACATGCGAGCAATTCTCATTGTTATCTACCTGCCTATGTTCTGAACGGTCAGCCCCACGGGGAGCACCCCACCACGTTCTGCAGAGGGGTGCGATGTCCCGCATTTCGCATGCGCTCTTCACGTTTCGCGACCCTCGCGGGCCGCGCATGTGGGTATCGCCTGCACGCACAACGGCCAGAATCCTGAACGGGCGCTACCGCGATGACCTCGCACGAGCCCACGACGAGCCGTGCGGAGTCCTCACCGTGGAGCGCCGGGTCTGCACCCTGGCGGGTTTCGCCACGAGCCGGGCTCTCGCCTCGGCTGTGCCGGCCGGGTCGTGAAGAAGCATATTCCGAGCCGAAAAGGGGGTGGCGACGGTCTATTCCGCGCACGCGGAGGCGAGGAGTCGTCGGCTCATTGGCCGCGACTCATTTGGTCTTTGACCATCTCACACGCTGTGTTATAGTATGCGCGTGCCAAATGGGCTTCCGGTGTTGAGCCGGATTCCTTTTTTGCCGGGGTCGGGAAGCCCCCAGGGAGAGCCCGACCGCAATCAGACCGTGGAGGTGGACCTTGAAGGTTAAGACGCAGATGGAAGGTGACGTTGCGGTCGTGCACGTCTCTGGAAAGCTCATGGGAGGACCGGAGAGCGAGAACCTGAGAGACGAGATCAAGACGCTCATCGAGGACGGCGTGAAGAAATTCGTCATCAACCTGCATGGCGTCCCGTGGATCAACAGCACGGGGCTGGGGGCGCTGATGGCGGTCTACACCAGCGTTCAGAGAAGCGAGGGTGCGCTCGCGCTCTGCCATGTTTCCGACCGGATCCAGAGCCTGTTCATGATCACCAAGCTCCTCACAATCTTCGACACTCACCCGTCGGAGAAAGAGGCCGTAGAGAGCTTCAGCTAGGGTGGATGACTCCGAGGAGCGGCATGCCTGACGCCCCTTCCGGCACGGAAGAGGTCGTTCTCCCGAGCGAGCTCGAAGTGCTCGATGGTATCGACGAATCTACACTGAAGTACAGTCGTCTGGCGGGCATCGACGACGGCACGGCGGGCATGGTCGCTATTGCCGCGATCGAGGCCGTGACGAACGCCGTGCTGCACGGTAACGCGGAGTGCGGCGGCACGGAAGTGAAGGTCAGATACGACTGGGAGCCTGGACAGATCAGGATCACCGTCCACGATGAGGGGAGGGGATTCGATCTCTCTTGCGTGCTCGATCCCACCGATCCCGAGAGATGCATGGCATCCTCGGGGCGCGGCATCTACATCATGCGCGAGGTGATGGATTCCGTAGAGTTCGAGATGTCGGAGGAGTCCGGGACGACGGTGACGATGGTCAAATCCGCGTAGCAGCGCGGGGACGCGCGCACGCGGGCAGGACGGTCGGGGCGACCGCGGGTTGAGCGTTCCTGGCGGACAAGAATCGAGGGGCCCTCATTCGAGGGCCCCTCGCCATTTCTCCACCCCTCTGAACCCGTCAGGCGGCGACCTTCTTCTTGAAGTTGTCGATCGCTCCCGAGCGGATGCACCGCGTGCAGACCAGGATCTTCTTCGGAGTGCCGTTCTGGACGACCTTGACCCGCTGGAGATTGGGCAACCATCTGCGCTTCGTCACGTTGTGCGCGTGGCTGACGTTGTTGCCCACTTGCGGGTGTTTTCCACAGATGTCACACTTCCTGGACATGTTTCTCCTCCGTGATTTCGAAGACAGAACAGAAACGTAGCACGTCGGGGAACGGGGCGCAAGTCCTTTCGGGACCTTCGCGCGGGGTCAGAGGGCCGCCGGGGGGGGGGCGGGGGGGCCGCCCAGCCCTGCTTGACCCCCGTGCCCGCGCTGGTCTAGAATCCGACGGACCGGGGTCTTGAGAGCTGCCGGCCCACCCATCAAACCCGGAGGGCGCCATAGCCGCCGAGATCACTCTCCATTCGAAGGTCGGGCTTCTCAAGGGCGTAGGCCCCAGGTTCGTCGCGCTCTTAGCCAGGGCCGGTGTCGAGACGATCGAGGATCTTCTGTACTACGTGCCGAGGACCTACGCGGATTGGTCCAACATCGCAAGCGTCGGGTCGCTCAGGATGGGCGACCGCGTCACGGTTGTCGTGCGGGTCGTCTCGTGTGACATCATCCGGCGCGGCCGCATGCAGATCTTCGTCGCGGCCTTCGAGGACGACACCGGCGCCGTCGTCGCGCGCTGGTTCGGCCAGCCCTATCTCAAGACCGTACTCAAGCCCGGCGGCAAGGCAGTGGTGAGCGGCCAGGTGAGGTTCGACAGGTTCTCGCGGCGGATCGAGTTCCTCAACCCGTCGTTCGAGGTGATGGACGAGGGTGAGGCCGCGGAACTGGTCCACGCCGGACGCATCGTGCCCGAGTACTCTCAGATAGGGCAGCTGTCCGGGCGGCGCATCCGGAGTCTGGTCAAGACGGTGCTTGATGGCCTCCTCGACCAGCTCGTCGATCCACTGCCCGAGGTGGTGCTGGCATCGCGGGCGCTCCCTGACCTCAAGGAATCGATGGCGGACGTGCACTTCCCGCCGTCCGTCGAGCGCGCGGCGCGGGCCCGCTCGCGGCTGGCCTACGAGGA
>JBDRFG010000044.1:0-39567 GCA_043819135.1 Candidatus Eiseniibacteriota bacterium
GACGTCGAGCCTCCCCCGTGGCGAGAACGTCGTCATCGTGACCAACGGCGGCGGCATCGGAGTGCTGGCGACCGACGCCTGCGAGAAGTACAACGTCAACCTCTACGACGACAACGAGACCCTGCGGGGCATCTTCGATTCTGTAACGCCCGACTTCGGCTCGACGAAGAACCCCATCGACCTCACCGGAGGGGCGACTTCGCCCGATTTCACGGGCGCGCTCGACGCCGCGCTAACCCACGACGAGATAGACGCGGTCATCTCGCTCTACTGCGAGACGGCGGTGTTCGACGCGGACAATCTGGCAGCGATGATAGAGCAGTCCTCCTCACGGTACTTGGCCGCCGGGAAACCCGTCGTTTTCTCCATCTTCGGCGGCGCGACGACCGAGGCGGCTCTGGACACCCTGACGAAGAAGGGAGTGCCCGTCTTCGGCGACGTCTACGAGACGGTGGCCTGCCTGGGCGGGCTCTACAGGCACTGGCGAAACGCCACTTCCCAACCCGCGGGCGTCGACGAGGAAGAGATCGACGAGGCCGCCATCTCTGAGATCGTCGACGCGGCCCGCGCCGACGGCCGCAGCTTCCTGCTTGCGGAGGAGGGCCGTGACCTCATGGAGGCTGCCGGTATCGGCATGCCGGAGACCAGGGTCGCAAGGAACATGGACGAGGCGGTACGGTTCGCGGAAGAGATAGGTTACCCGGTCGTCATGAAGGTCGTCTCCCGCGACATCCTGCACAAGAGCGACGTCGGGGGCGTCGCGCTCGACCTCGAGAACCGTGAGGAAGTGATAGACGCCTACCAGGCCATCATGAGCAACTGCCGGACTCGCGTGCCGCACGCACGCATCAAGGGCATCCAGGTCTCGGAGATGGCACCTTCCGGAGTCGAGCTCATCGTGGGCGCCAGGAAGGACCCGGCCTTCGGCCCCACCATCATGTTCGGCATGGGCGGCATCTACGTGGAAGTGCTCAAGGACGTGACGTTCCGTGCGGTCCCATTCAGCAGGGCCGAGGCCATCGAAATGATGAAGGAGATACGCGCGTACCCCCTGCTCCTCGGAGTGCGCGGCGAGGAACGCAAGGACATCGAGAGCGTGCTCGATACCGTCATGAGGCTCGGGACGGTGATCCAGAGGTGCGACGGAATCTCCGACATAGAAGTGAATCCTCTCATGGCATACGAACAAGGTCAGGGGGCGAAGGCCGTTGACATTCGCGTCCTCCTTACCGAGAACGCCGGAGGTGGGGCAAATGCGTAGGCTGGTATTCGCGTCGATGCGGGAAGGGGCCGGCAAGACCAGCGTGATCGTGGGTCTGGGCCGCGCCCTGGGCAAGCCGTTCGGCTACATGAAGCCGTTCGGCGACCGCCTTCTCTACAGAAAGAAGCGGCTCTGGGACTACGATTCGGCGCTCATCGCGAACATCTTCGAGCTGGACGAGAACCCGGAGGACATCAGTCTCGGGTTTGACCACTCCAAGCTCAGGTTCATGTACGACGAGGCGGGGACGAGGGAGAAACTCAGGGAACTGCTGTTGCACATCGAGAAGGACAGGGACATCGTGTTCATCGAGGCCGGGAGAGACCTGGGTTACGGCATCTCGGTCAATCTGGACGCGATCTCGGTGGCGAAGCACACGGACTCGTCGCTGGTCATCGTGATGAGGGGTGACGAGAGGACCATCCTCGACGACGTCACGTTCGTGAAGAGGCACCTCGACCTCAAGGGCGTCTCGTTCGCAGGTATCATCGTCAACCGCGCGTACGACGTCGACGACTTCAAGACCACCTACGCAGAGGCCATCGCCGGACTCGGCGTTCAGGTGCTGGGAGTCATCCCCTACGAGGCGGAGCTGACTCACCCATCGGTTGGATTCCTGTCGGAGATCCTATTCGCCAAGGTCATCGCGGGAGAGGTCGGCCTGTCTACCGTCGCCAGGAACATCTTCGTCGGAGCGATGTCCGCCGATCAGGCCCGGAGGCACCCGAGTTTCGGGAAGGCGAAAAAGCTGGTCATCACGAGCGGTGACAGAAGCGACATGATCCTGGCGGCTCTGGAGGGAGACACGGCGGGACTCGTCCTCACGAACAACATCTCGCCGCCCAGCGCGATCATCGCGAAGGCCACGGAGATGGGTGTGCCACTTCTGCTGGTTCCCGACGACACGTATCAGGTCGCCAAGCAGATCGACGACGCGCAGTATCTTCTGAAACGGGACGAGGAAGACAAGATAGTGCTTCTGGAGAAGCTCGTGAGGGAGAACGTCGACATGTCGGCGATCGTCGGTGGGTGATGACGACACGCCGCCTCAACGCTCCAGGCCGGACCCTGCTGTGAAGAGCGGCGGAACGTCGACCGGCAGGCGCCCGATCAGAGGAACTTCCCCGAAGAGCGCCTCCACCGCGGCGTTCTGCAACGGCTCCGAGGCGTCGTAGCAGCAGATGAGAGTCGACGCGTCCGGTAGCTCCAGCGCGATCGAAGGCCCGGTGAACGCCAGCACGACCGCTCTGGGCGCGGCCTCGATCAGCCGCCGCGCCGTTCCCAGAAGTTCCTCCGAGGGTCCCGACCTCCCCTTCCACGCCACGACATCATCGAAGACCGCGACTATCGACACGTCGGACGAGGCGGCGGATGCCGCCAGACGGTCGAGTTCATCCGGCGTTGCGCGCTCGTCCACGAGCGCGTCCCGGATGTCGGGCAGCGTGCCCTCGAGCCTGGAGCGGAACCAGACCAGGTTCATCGACCGGTCGGAGTCCTTGAGCGTGAAGACCGCGACGCGCTTGCCCGCCAGCGACGCCGCGTCGAGCGGGACCAGCCCCGCATCGTCGCGCAGGAGCGTGATGGCACGCCTCGCGATGTGGTCGGCGACGACCTCGTGGCCTTTGTTGAGACCGACACGGTGGTTGCAGTCGGGCAGGTCTTCGTGACCGAAGGCTCCCGCTATCTCCGGCGGGAACTCCACGTGGTTGTCGTCCGCCTCCCTGTAGTCGCCGAGCCACTTGTGAAGCGCATCGATGCGTTCGAGCGACAGGTCGATGCGCTCTTCCGTGACGCGCCCGGCCCTCACGGCCTCCCTGACGGCGCTTATCGCGCTCTCCACATCCGGAGGCATGAGGAGGATGTCGACGCCCGCCTCGAGCGCCATGACGGCCGCCTCTCCGCACGCATACCGCTCAGCAATTCCTCCCATCATGAGCGCGTCCGTCACGAGCACACCGTCGAAGCCCATGTCGCCCCGCAGAAGGTCGGTCATGATGGCGCGGGAGAGCGTCGCCGGCACGTCCCCGCCCGTCAGAGCTGGGTAGGCGACGTGCGCGGTCATGATGACTTTCACTCCGGCGCCGATGGCCGCTCGGAAGGGCACGAACTCACGCGACTCGAGCGTCGCACGGTCTGCCGCGACCGAGGGCAGCTCTATGTGGGAATCCAGCCGCGTGTCGCCGTGTCCCGGGAAGTGCTTAGCGGTCGCAGCCGCGCCCGCCTGCTGGCATCCACGCACGAAGGCGGCGGTCATGTCCGCGACCATCGTCGCGTCTCCCCCATATGCGCGTATGCCAATGATGGGATTCGTGGGCTCGCTGGCAACGTCCGCCACCGGAGAGAAGACGAGGTCCAGCCCCACCGAGAGCGCCTCGCGGGCGGTGGCCCATCCCTGAGCGAAGGCAAGGTCGGTGACGCCGGTGGCGCCTACCGCCATCTGGGTCGGGAAGACGGTGCCGCCGTCGAGCTGCTGGCCGAGTCCGCGCTCCAAGTCGGACGCGACCAGCAGCGGCTGGCTCGCCTCGTCCGCCAGCGCGCGGGTCAGCTGGGCCGTCGAGTCCACATTGCCACCGAAGATGATGTAGCCACCGACGCCCAGCTCGACCACCTCGCGTCTCAGCCGATGATACTGCTCCGCGAGATCGTCGCCCGGACGGTCGCTGAAGCTGCTCATCACCAGACGAGCTATCTTCCGTGTCAGTTCCATGCGTCTCCCCTGCCGGATTCGGACGCGCTATCCGAAGCAGCTAAGCTCCGGGGCTCACCTTACCCAGGACCACAGGTTCCGAGGCGCCGGTCGCCGCAGGAACGTTTCCGAACCTGCCGCCGAGCGCCCGGTCGGCGAGTACGGCGAAGGCCACGGCTTCCTTGGCGTCGGGGTCCATCCTCGCCTCCGGGGCCATGCCGGGATCGTCCAGCGCAAGAACGGGACACGGCTCGAGCAGCATCGCCAGCTCGTTCATAAACGCGCGGTTCTTCACGCCCCCGCCGCTCACGACGACACGGGCGGGCGTGGGGTCTTCGGGCAGGAACGCGAGCGCGTCCCGGACCGATCGCGCGGTGACCGAGACCGCCGTCGCCAGGAGGTCGGCAAGACCCGCCTCATCCATGGCTCTGATGTCACCCCCGGGGCGGACGAGCTCGACGAGACTGCCGGCCGCCTCACGACCGAACATCTCCTTCCCCGTCGACTTCGGAGGTGGGGCCGCGAAGTACGGGTGAGCCAGAAACTCATCGACCGCCCGCGTGTCGACGGTGCCGCTCAGGGCCAGCCTCCCGCCGGCGTCGATGGCGTCCGCGCGGCCCGTAGCCGTCCGGACTACTTCGTCCACGAGAGCGTTCCCGGGACCCGTGTCGAACGCCAGCACGTCGTCCAGGCGCTCGGTGACGTAGGTCAGGTTGGCGATCCCGCCGACGTTCAGGAACACCTGCGCGCTTCCTGCCCTGCGGAAGAGCAGCCAGTCGACCAGCGGAACCAGCGGCGCGCCGGAGCCTCCGGCGGCCACGTCCGCGGTGCGGAAGTCCGCGACGGTCGGAATGCCGGTCCGCCTGGCGATCACGTCCGCCTCCCCTATCTGCAGGGTCGCGCCGGATCGGCCTTCGTTTGGCGGGTCGTGATGGACGGTCTGACCGTGGGAGCCTATCAGGTGGACGTCGGAGATGGCGCGGCCACTACCGGCCGCGAGTTCGAGTGCCGCGGCGGCGAAGGCCTCGCCGACATCGAAGTTGAGTCTCGTGAGTTCGGGCGCGTCGCTTGAAGAAGCGCGCATGGCGCGCGCTCGCAGCGAGGGGTCATACGGCACGCAGATGAACGAGAAAAGCTCGACGCGGACGTCGTCCCCGTGCCCGCGAATCCGGACCAGCGCGGCGTCTATGCCGTCACAGGATGTCCCCGACGAGAGACCGATGACCAGGCGCTCGTCCCGCGACGCTATCCCGTGGAGCTTCTCTCCGAGAGTCATCGAGTCTCCTGTTGCCGTGACTCCGCGCCGTTCAGGAACGTCTCGAGCGTGCCGTCCCGCATCGACGCCCAGGCCATCGCCCGCGTCGAGAAGCACTGCGCGACCGCGCCGTTCTCTTCCACGCCGATGATACCGAACTTGACGTCGTGACCCCGTCCGATCTCGATCGCCATGTCGACTGCTTCCCGCACGCCGACGCTGCCTACCGCGTCCACCGTCACCTTCGAGAATACGTGACGAATGATGGGCTCTCCGTGCCCGGTGGCGGAGGCGCCCCCGAATTCGCCGGCGTAGGTCCCCGCGCCGATGACCGCGCTGTCGCCGACGCGGCCTGGCAGCTTCATCATCATCCCGCCGGTCGACGTCCCCGCAGCGATGCGCCCGTCCGCATCGACGGCGGCCGCACCGACGGTGCCGAGTTCGATGTCTCCGGCAAGCGCGTGGAGCTTAGGCATGAACTTGAGGTCCTCTCCGCCGGCGAACTGAGCCCTCAACTTCGCGTGAAGGGCAAGCTGCTGTTCGGTTCTGAGATCGCCGCCCTCAACACCCATTCGTCGCGCGAACTCATCGGCTCCGCGCCCCGCGAGCATCACGTGGTCCGTTCGCTCCATCACGAGCCTGGCCACCTTGATTGGGTTGGCGGCAGCGGTCAGGGCCGCGACCGCGCCGCAGGAGAGGTCACCCTGCATGATCGACGCGTCCGTCTCGACCGCGCCCTCGAAGTTGAGGGCCGAGCCTAGCCCGGCGCGGAATATGGGATCGTCTTCCATCACAACGATGGCCGCCACCACCGCATCCAAGGCGGAGCCCCCGGCCTCGAGGATCTCCCATCCCGCGGATACGGCGCTCGTGACTCCGCGCTCTTGGATTTCGTCGGGGTCGTAGTCACCGGCCCCGCCGTGGACGATGATGGACGGCAAGTCTACTCCTGGCCCCTGCGCGAGAGCGCTTCCCGCACGAATCCCCCGGACTCGGCGAGAAGACGATTCGCCTCCTCGAGGGCGACGCCGGTCTTCTGCATGACGATCGCGGCCTTGACGGAGCCTCCGGCCCGTGTGAGGACGGCCGCAGCCGCCTCGTAATCGACGCCGGTGGTTTCCACCATGATCCTGCAGGCCCGGTCTCTCAGCTTGTCGCACGTGGCCTGGAGGTCGACCATCAGGTTCTCGTAGGTCTTCCCGAGGAGCACCATCGACGCGGTGGTGATGGTGTTCAGCACGAGCTTCGTCGCCGTTCCCGCCTTCATTCGCGTCGAGCCCGTGACGACCTCGGGACCCGTGAGCGGGGTGATGACCACGTCAACCGGCACGGCACCTTCCGTCACTGGAGTACAGCAGAGGAACACGGTCCCCGCGCCCGCCCGGACGGCCTCCTCCAGAGCGCCCTGAACGTAGGGTGTCGCCCCGCTCGTCGCGATGCCCATCACGACGTCGTCCGGGCCGACGTTCCTCTCAAGCAGGCCGCGACTCCCGGCGCCGCGTTCGTCCTCGGCGCCCTCTTTGGCGCGCACCAGGGCGTCGTAACCACCGGCTATCACGCCCTGGATCATCTCGGGATCGGTTCCGAAGGTCGGCGGGCACTCGGCGGCGTCCAGCACGCCCAGACGCCCGCTCGTCCCCGCGCCCACGTAGATGAGTCGTCCCCCGCGCTCGAGCCTAGAAACGACCAACTCGACGGCGGCAGAGATCTGGTCCTTCTCGCGGGCGACCGAGGCCGCGACGGTCGCGTCCTCGGCATTGATGAGCTCGACGAGCTCATTCGCGCTCATCGTGTCGATGTTGACGGAACGGGGATTCCGCTGCTCGGTGAGAACGGAGCCTGCGCCGCTCATGTCGCGCTCGGGAGGACGCCATGCTCCGCGATCAGATGTTTTCGTCACCGGCGCCCTCCGAATCGCGCCACAGGTCTGGTGGGCGATCGTCGCCCCTTGGCGCCGCAAGCTCGCCGTACATCAGAGTCCAGAGTGAGTGGTCGTACGTGCTGTGAGCCGAGACGGCCAGGATGAGCACTACGATGCCCACGGGAATGCCAAGCACGAGACCCAGCACCAGATTCGCGACCCCTATCAGGATGAAGGGTATCGCCATCGCGAGAAGCGCGACGATCAGGCTGAGGAAGAACGCCATCGCGGAAGCGAACGACACGATCCACATCAGGAGCGACTGCCAGAAGTAGGATCTCGTCAGCTCCCACCCGGCGAGAAGCGCGTCCGCAACTCCTCGCCCGCCTATCACGTACTCTCGCTCCGCGTATATGATGGTGAACCCGAGGAGGAACAGGAAGAGGAGATATGGAATGAAGAGGATTGCCCCGATCAGGACCGCGATGGCTATTCCAGCGGCGCCTCCTATGAGCGGCAGCACGACGGCGAGAACGCACACCGTCGTCACCACCAGGAATGTGAGGAGCGCGATCAAGGCGATCCCGAGCATGCCCCAGAACGCCTTGAGCCCGGCCCGCCACCCGTTTTCGAACCGGATGGTCTCGCCGGCGTCGGCGCGACTGATGCACGAGAGCAGCGCTCCCTTCGAGATGAGACTCATCACCATGAGGACCAGCCAGAGGACCACGAGCCCCATGATGATGGCCACCATCACTCCGGCGTGCGACATGAAGAAGTTCTTGATCTCGTCGACTCCGTGCTCGCCCAGGTTCCCGTAGTTTCCGCCGCCTCCGCCGCCCGAGCCCGCGAAGAAGCCGAAGAACCACAGGAACTTGTGGTCCCAGGCTATCCGAGCCGATCTTGTCACGATCCCCCAGTAGTCGATGTTCCGCGCTGCCGTCATGGCTGTTTCCCTTTGCGTTGGGTTCACGTTCTCGGTGCCTTGCTAGGCGTTTCTGTAGACGAGGAAGAGGCAGAGAAGGTAGACAGGGACCATCAGAGCCACCATCGTTTTCGCGATCGCCCTGCCCGCGCGGTGGGATCTGCTGAGAATTCCCACCAGAACGAACAGCGTGAGCACGAACGCGCCTGCGATACTTACAAGGTTGGACCCCGAGATATTCGTCCAGGCTGACTCCGAGAATCTCAGGGCCATGAGCGGCGCGCCGACGGCGAACACGAGGATGTTGACGGTGTTGCTGCCCAGAAGCGTCCCGAGCGCCATGTCCTCCAGCTTCGATTTCCTGACGGCGGCGTACGCGACGGAGACCTCGGGCATGGATGTGGCAACGGCGACCAGGAGCGTCCCGACGAACGTGTGCCCCAGCCTCAGGCCCCCCGGGAACTCGTACAGCGCGATGCCGTTGGCGCCGCTCGCGATCATGAACCCGCCGACGACGACCACCGCCGAGAGTGCCAGGAAGCGCAGGACGATGCCGGACGTGCCGCCGCCTACCTCGCGGGGCCCCGTGGTCGCGCCGCTTCTTCTCTGCACCTTCCGATGGGTCAGCAAGTCGTGCAGGAAGACAACGATGATGGGCACACTGAAGAGAAGCGTCGTGAGCGCCGGGGACGCTATCCTTCTGCCGAAGACGACGCCCAGACCCGCCAGACACGTGAGGATGAGCAAGTAGACGCAAGTTCTCGCGTAGCGGGCACTGTCGACGTTGTGGAGGAAGACGCCGACCACCAGCAGCTCGAGAACCACGATGCTCGTGATGTTGAAGTTGTTGCTGCCGAGGATGTTCCCGAAGGCGAGATCCGGTGCCCGCTCCTTGAGCATCGCCGCAAGCGTCACCGACAGCTCAGGAAGAGAAGTGACAATGGAGAGCACGAAGAGGCCGATAGCAGTCGCGCTTATGCCGAGCTTCCCCGCGAGGCTGTTTCCCGTCTCGGGCAGGCGACCGCCGCCGAACCATATGGCGATCGCCCCGACAGCGAACAGCGCTACGGACAGGGAGAGAGGCAATGAACCGTCCTCGTGAGTGGGCCTGCGTTGATTCCATCCGTAGTATAGGTAGGCTCCTCAAGGGGTGTCAACGGAAACGCGGGGGTACGCGGAGGGGCCCCGGCCGACAGGCCGGGACCCCGGAGCCGCCGCCGATGGTTCTTCCGTCAGCGAAAGAGCGCCTTGATCCGTCCCCAGTCTGCAGTCTCGACGGGAGCGCCGACATTCGGTTCGCCCGGCGTCGGCGGGAATCCGGTACCGGGCGGGCTGGCCGGGTTCAGCCCGTCGATGCAGGCCCAGTCCGGCGACCCGTCCGGAACGCGTCCCCAGGCTCTGTCGTCACCGATGTCCGGGCCTGCGTAGCTCACCAGGTCAACCACCGTGACGAGATCTGCCGACACGAGGGTTATCGTATCCCCGCTGTTGTTCATGGAGAGCCCGTACTTCGGGTACCCGTTCTCGTCCTCCCACTGGTAGGCCTCGTTGCCGTACACGACGAAGAACTCCCCGGGTGCGAGCACTCCGCTGAATCCGAACCGCCAGCTCGAATCCGAGACGGCGTCGCGCAGCCTCCACCCGGTTACATCGACGGCCTCAGAGCCCGAGTTGAACACCTCGACCCATTCGTCTTCGAGCGAGTGGTACTCCTCGTCTCCGTCGGTCGGCGACCAGTCGCTGGCCGGATCCGGCATAAGCTCGTTCAGCACGACCTGGGCCCGCGCGGAATTCGCGAGAACCGTCAACATCAGCGACAACGCAAGCACGACAACCAACCGCACCGTTCTCATAGAGCGCACCTCCTGCGTGTGAGTGTCAGGGGCGACATTATGCAGCAGGGAGGGGCAGACAGAGGGAGACAGCGCGTGCCGAGCGGGATGAGCGGGGCCAGATCGGGAACACGGTGATACACGGAGCGGACGCGCGCCAAGACGCACCGTCCCGCCCAGACGAGCCTGCTGACGCGCCGTGTCAACGGAATAGACAAAGGCCAGGAGCGTCAACGAAACCCTGCAGGTTGCGTTCCACTCCCGGCCCCGATGCATGTGCCAGGTCTCCGTCCCGGTCTTCGGCGGCTCAGGCCGCCGAAGCCGGGTTGGAGCCAGACAGTGCTACTTGAGCAGCACCATCTTTCTGCTGGTCTTCTGGTCGCCGGCCGCCAGCTTGTAGAAGTAGACGCCGCTCGCGGCGCGCTCTCCGTCGCTGGTCGTTCCGTCCCAGTGCGCCAGGTGGGCGCCGGCGTCCATGCGACGATCGATAAGCGTGGCCACCCTGCGGCCCGCCACGTCGTAGACCTCGAGCATGACGTCGCCGGGCTCAACAAGGTTGAAGGCGATCGTCGTCTTGGGGTTGAACGGGTTCGGTATGTTCTGCGCGAGCCCGAACTTCCCGCCGAACTGATCGTCCGACACGCCTGCCGGGTTAACAGCGATGTCCTCGTTGCCGCGCGGCTCGATCTTGAAGTTGCCGTAGACGTACTGGACCACGCCCCTGACGTATACGTTGTCACCGTTCACGGGCACGTAGTCGTAGGCCGCGTAGTCGTCGACGCGACATGTGTCTGTAGCGGTGCCGTTGGAGATGGCCCACTCGCCGAAGCCCAGGTCTTCATCGTAGACCGTGCAGTCCTCGGCGTGCACGAACACGCTCTCGTACTGCTCAGCGGACACGACGTTCTGCAGCATGCCGGTGGCGATGCTGACCGGCTCCACTTCGTCTCCCTTGACGGCCGTCAGCTGCGCCGCCTCCGGGAAGTGCAGCGCGAGTTCCGTCATTCCGAAGTACTCACTCACTTCACCGCAGGCGACTACGTAGTCACCTCTCTCGAAGGAGACCGTGCCGCTTCCGTCGTAGACCATGATGCCGTGCCAGGCTCCGGACTCTTCCTGGATGTAGAATGAGTTGTCGTTGAAGATACCGGGCTCAACCGTTACGTATCCCTCGACATTCACGGCCAGAGTGTCCATCGGTGACGCGTCGCCGCCCGGCGGAACCTCCTGCACGCTCTGAATGGTCGCGGTGCCGACGTAGTAGCTGTAGCCACCAGTGCTCGGCCTGTCCGCGTCCATACCGACAGGAAAGACGCCGTCCCTGCACTCTACGTAGTAGTAGACGCGCGTGCCGGCCACCTGCGCCGGGATGTCACCCTCCCAGGTGCCGCTGTACTTCGCCTCGGCCATGGTCACCTGGTTGGCGTATGGCCTGGCCTTGGTGTACGACCAGTGCAGCGTGGCGGAAACGACGTCCACGTCATCACTCATCGTTGCGGAGATGGTCGTGATAACACCGGCCGCCGGCGGAACCGGCGAGTATCGCACGTCGCTGATGCGCGGCGGGCCGATGATGTCCTCATCGTACCTGGGCTGGACCTTGTACTCGTCGAAGTCATAGAGCAGAACACCGCGTAGCTCCGCGAGCACATCGAGGACCTGTGGGTTGTAGGTGTAGTAGGCCTCATCGTCGACCTTACAGGGGACGGCCGATGCGTCCTGGCAGGACCAGATGCCATAGTTATCCGGCACGACCGTCACCGTGGCGTTCTGGACGCGCACGAGCTGACTTTCGTAACCCTCCGATGCAACGTTGGCGAAGGGGATCTGGGACGTTGTCACGTTCGTGTAGCCGTGGTTGGGGTTGCCGGAGGACACGATGTCCATCGACCCCTCGAAGTGCCGCGTGATCTCAGTCATCCCGTAGTATTCTGACACCCGTCCGCAGAACGTGACCAGGTCACCCTCCTGCACCGGTGTAGGCGTTCCACCCATGTAGCAGGCGATGCCGTGGAACTCGCCCGTGTCATCGTGGACGTAGAACATGTTATCTTCCATGATGCCGGTCGCCATGGTGACGATACCCTGGACGTTCACCGGCTGTCCTACGTAGGCCGACGCGTCGCCACCGGCGGTCACGAACTGGACGTTGTAGATCGGCGTAATGCCAACGCGGTAGGAATACGGACCGCTCATGGCCCCGGCCGGGTAGTTCATCGTGGCGCCGAGATTGTCGACCGCACGCATGAAGTAGTCCACGATGTCGCCGTCGTAGACCCCCGCCGCAGGAATGGCGCCGGTGTAGAGCGAATCGCTCGTCGTCGCTGCGACCTTGGCCCAGCTGCCCTCGTTGACCCTGTAGTAGACCATCACGGAGTCTATAGAACCATCATCGGTCACGTACGCGCTGATCATCGTGTCGTCGTCCTCGTTCGGCGGTATCGGCGCGTAGGTCAGAGTGCGGATCCACGGAGGCGTGTTCGCGACGTTCATGGCACCAGGTGTCGGCGCCTGCAACGTCCAGTCGTTGATGCTCATGTCCGTGTCGGTGCCGGACGAGTCGCGTCCCAGAGTGTTGCCGAGGAAGGGAATGCCCTGGTAAGCGTTATCGTCGGCGCCGTCAACCGAGAACGCGCCCACGCACGGATCGGTCGCGCACTGGGACGGGTCGATGTACTCGATCGCGTCGACCAGATTCGCCGGACCGCTGCTCGGGTCGGCGTCGTACAGATAGACGATGTCCGAGTCGCTCGTCGGGACCGAGCAGATGACGCCGTAGCCTTTGCCGCCGACCAGCTGGATCTCGTCGCTGTAGTTCGTCGCTATATCATCAACGACAATGAGCATGTTGACGGCGGCGGGGCCGTCGTAGTCGTAGGCGAAGGTCGGATCGAACATCTCGAAGTCCGCGTCGAACCCGAACTCCCACAGGAACGAGTCATCGTTCGGGGGGTCGATGCTGTCGTCACCGTCCTTGGTAACGATCTTGTAGCCACCGGCCGGGATGTAGATCGGCGTCCCGACAGGGAACTGCCAGAGATCTTCGCCTCCGCAGGTCTCGTCGTACTCAACACCCGTCAACACCCAGCCTTGGATGTCAATGGGACCGGCCGTCGGGTTGTAGAGCTCGATGAACTCCGAGCCGTCGTAGAAGCCGTTGCCATCGCAGTAGATCTCGTTGATCACAACGTTGTCGCCCGCCGGAGTGGCCAAGGCCACGCCGAAGGCAAACACGAGGACCACCAGGATCATGATGGTTAGTCTCGTCATCTCAGGTCCCCCCTATCAAAAGGACACTCCGTCTCAATGCTGCCGGGATCGCTAGGAACACGTGTCGTCTCGCCGTCGCACCTCCTTTGTGCCCACAGATAGATATCCGCTCCGCGTCAGGCAATACGATGCCCTCGGCGCGCTCTAGCGGGTTGATTTGCGTCACGTCATTATATCACATTCAATATTGCTTGTCCAGCCCTCTGGGGATTCCGGAACATACGAAGGGCCCGCGAGCCGCTCAGCCCCGGGCCCTCCTGATGATTCGCACGATCGCTCTGCTCTGCCGCGATCCGACTGGCCTGATCACGCGGGGGACCAGGCCTGGTGACGCTTTCTATTCGTATGCTCCTCCCGATACGGACTCCGGCGGAGCGAGCGGCTCCATGCCCTCCATGGCGGCCGCGAGGGCCGGATCCAGTTCCGAGGTGTCGTCGCGTGCCCAACGCCCGTCCATGGTGTTCCCTATGGGCGAATGACGCTCAATATAGTGCACGGCGGCGTCCATACACGTGGTGGAGGTCCTCATCTTCCTGTCCTCCGGCACCAGTGGCAGCATGTAGAGACCAGCGTTGCCGGTCGCGAGGAAGTCGGATGTCACCACCTTGTAGATTCTGTCCGGATCCCACGGTTCACCCCCGACCTCGAAGTAGGTTATGCGGTCGTAATCGGGTCGCGTCTTGTTGAAGATGACCTTGCCACCCGACATGTACACGCCGTGGTGCCCGCCGCTGACGCGGAACTCAATGACTTCCTTCAAGAGCCGCCCGTCCATCTCGAAGACCATGAGGCTGTTGCCGAACGGAAGAACGCGGAAGACCTGACGCGGAGTCACGGAACCCGCGGGGATCTCGTCCCTGATGCCGCCCAGGTTGGTGAACGCGAAGTCGGCCGATACCTCCTCACGCATGGCGTCACAGACGAGGTTACCCATGCGGGTCTCGCCCTCCCCGCCCCTTGTGAGGTCGACATCCGTCTGGCCTATTACCCGGTCCATGCCCTGTTCGGCCTCTTCCACGCGAGCCTCGACCATGGCGGCCATCTCTGCTTCGGGCCACCATTCGTCCTCGAAGAGCGTGATGAGTGCGCCTCTGTAGTCAGACAGTTCGTAGCCCGCAAGCGTCTTCGTTTCTGCATCGATCAGGAGATCGACGTGTCCAAGGCCCGAGCCCCTGCCGTAAGTCTGGAAGTGAAGCGTGTGATTTGTGGGCTCCTCCCACGCCTTGTCGAAGCCCTTGTGGATGTGCCCCCCGAAGAAGGCATCGATTCCAGGAGTGTAATGCGAGATCTCCATCGCGCTGGGGCCCCACTTGCTCTCCTCCAGCGGCTCTCGCGTCTCCTCGGCCTCCCGCTCCTCCTCCTCGTTTATCATCTCCTCGTAGCCGACCTCCGGATCGTACGGTAGACCCATGTGACCACTCACGAGGACGATGTCGGCGCCCTTCTCGCGCACCTCACGAACGTACTTCTTGGCGGTCTCAATCTCGTCCAGGAACGCTACCGGCTCGACGTGGGCCGGAAACGCCATCTTCGGTGTGTCGGTGGTCGTCAGACCTATGATCGCCACCTTGATACCACCGTAGTCCTTGATGACGTAGGGCTCGACGTACTCGACGGGCTCCTGCGAGTCGGCCCAGACAAGATTCGCCGAAAGCACGGGCATCCTAGAGTATTCGATGAGATGCCACAGGTTCTCGAAACCCTCGTCGAAATCGTGATTGCCAACCGTCCAGAGGTCGACCCCGAGCTGATTGAAGTACTCGATGACCGGTTCGCCATCGTTGTAGTTGCCGACGGGCGTTCCCTGGAATATGTCACCCTGATCGATGACGAGAACGTATCCGCCCTCTCTCTCAGCACGCTCTCTGAGCGCAGCTATGTAAGTGGCGGCCGACGCCCCCCCGCCCAGCGGCGGTGGAAACTCCCTGTTCATGAACGTCGCGCCGGTTCTGTCTATGCCTCCGTGGATGTCGTTCGTGAAGACGACCGACAGCCTGACGAGTCCATCCCCACCCGACGCGGGCAGTGCTGCCGCCACCACCAGGGCGGCCGCCAACAGTATCGCTGCCGGGCATCTGACGCTTCTCATCGTTGCCTGCTCCTTTCCCGCTACGCCAGACAAGGCTCCTCCGCCCGTCCCGGCGGCGGGAACATCTCCGAGCCCCCCGCCCCTGTGGCGGCAGGCAGTAGCCTCTCTAGAACGTATGCATGACGGTTGCCATGGCGAGCGTTGTGGTCTCGCGTATGCGTCCGCCTTCTATGTCGTACTCCCTTAGACCAACCTGCCCACCTATGTCGACCCTGACACCGGCAACATCGAGACCCAGGCCGATGCTGAACGCCGCGGTCGTGTTCTTCTCGTCCGCGTACGAAGGCATGTACATGAAGCCGAAACGGGCGAACGAGGTGTCGAAGAACCCGTGCTCGACACCCAGGCGGTAGACCAGCGTGTCGTCCAGCTCGGGATCAACTTCCTCCGTGACGCCCCGGAGAGCGGGAACGTGCTCTCTGAAGTCCGACCAGCGCGCGTACTCGACGTCGCAGCTGACCGTCGTCGTGAGCAGGTTGCGTGGATGGTACTCCAGGCCCAGCGCAAGCACGCCCGGGTAGTCATACTTGAAGTCTCGCGACGAGCTTTCCTCCGAGCCAACGGCGCTCATCTTGTATTCGCCTTCCAGTGAGAACGGCGCGCGATAGACCGCGGCAACGTCCACCCTGTGGAAGCGCTCAAAGAGCACGCCGAGCGTGAAACGGGTCCCGGTCGCGTCGTTGTATTCGGCGGACGAGCTCACGTCCTCTTCGGCGGAGTCCGCTGGGTACACCCATCTCTCACTGACTTCGTAATCGCCGCGCAGAAAATCAACGCCGAGTCCCACGAAGACCTCCGGCGCCACCTCCTGTCCCAGCGCCACCGAAAAGGCGTCGATCCCACCGTCGCCCTCGGTGTAGTAGTCGTAGAGGATCTTGTCGGGCGGCTCGGTCTGGAAGTCGGGGTCCCTGTACTGCACGTGATAGTCGTAGCTCATGTCGATGCGCGGAACGTACCCGACAGCGACCACGGGCGCCCACTCGAACTCCGAGAACTCGTTCGTGGGGTTGAACGCCACCGCGCCGACGTAACGATCGTAGACCTCGGTGTTCAGGGCGTACGTGTTGTATCCGATGACGCCGTCGAAGCTGTCGTGGAGAGGCGTTTCTCTCGCCTCCTCCGCGAGGACAAGTATCCCCGTCACGGAGACATCGATGCCCTCCGTCTTGCTGATCAGCGCGGGATTGAGAGCCATCCCTGCCGCTCCCTCTATCGAAGCGATCCCCGCACCTCCCATCGCCAGAGACCTGGCGTCGTACGTCGACATCACATAGCCGTAGCGCTCCCACTCTGCGAGCGTGAACGCGCCCGCGCTTCCCGCGAGCGCCACAAGCGCAATGACTGCTGTCGCAGCCGTCAGGCGACGCATCTCTACCCTCCTCCTCTTCTGATTCCCTGCTGACATCGTGGATTCCATGGCCTTGTCCTCAAACACGCCCCGCCCCCGCCCGGCTACCATGAGTAGTCGAACTGAACGCGGAACGTGCCCGTGTCATTCCTGACGTACCATCCGTCGGGCTCAGGGTTCGTGGGTGGATCGTTCTCGTTGTAGGCCCTGGGATCGACGTACGTCAGCGGATACGAGTGGTCGTTCGA
Organism: Candidatus Eiseniibacteriota bacterium; assembly: GCA_043819135.1. Classification (GTDB taxonomy): domain Bacteria; phylum Joyebacterota; class Joyebacteria; order Joyebacterales; family Joyebacteraceae; genus JALGZG01. Next base: position 16,776 of record JBDRFG010000044.1, read on the forward strand.
CCACCGCAGCCTTAGCGCGACGTGGTCGGATATGCGATCCGAGATCGATATCCAGTACTTCACGGCCTGCCCGTCCATAACCTGGAAACTGCCGTCCTCGAACATCCACAGGAAGCCGTCGTAGTAGGTCACGGCGCCTACGATCTTGAGCCAATCGCTGACGTTGTGGGTTACCTGTGCCCCGACGGCGTACGACGGAACAGCCGCCGAACCGATGTCCGGATGGCCGCCGTCCGCGTCCACGTTGTCCGAGAGACGAGGCCTCGGCGGCCACTGGATCCATGACCGCGAGAACAGGAATTCCACCTCGTCGTATCTCGACAGCCTGTACTCGAGACTCACCCTCGATTCGACCTGATCGTAGTTCTGGGGCGTGAGCCAGTTTGACCCCAGCCGGCCCTGCCACTTGTGCCTCAGGTTCATCACTATGTTGTAGATGGGCTGGAATCGCAGCTTCAGCACGACCCTCGAGTAGTCGGCGCCGTCGGCCTTCCGCTCCCACGTGTCGAACTCGAAGGAGGGAGTGAGGCGGTGCGAGAATCTGTATCTGGAATTCAGATAGAGCCCGCGCTCGGCCTGCGGCATGTAGGAGTTGTCGTACAACAGGCCATAGATGGGATCCTCGACGTAGTACTGGTCCTCGAGAATGGTCCCTTTGTAACGCTTGTACTCCGAGAAACCCCGGTTGTACGGGTTGTCGAATCCCACGTCGTAGTCGCGGTAGAGCGCCAGCACGCTGAGGTTGCTGTAGGACGCGTAACCGTTCACCACGAAGGCCTTGGGGTCGTCGCCGAACTTCGTGAGTTCGCCGTCCGAATCGAGCCCCGCGTATTCACCCGCGAACGAGTAGTTGTCGTGGACCCACTGGAATTCGGCTCCGTACACGCGCCGGAACTTGCCGGGGCTGGTGTAGGAGCTGAAGTACTCGCTGTCCACGTTGACGATGTTATCTTCGTCCGAGTCCGGCACTATCCAGCTGACGTCGTTCGTGCCGTCGGGGTCGTACGCCGCCTTGAAGAACCTGTTGTAGCGTGCTTCGTAACCCGAGAGCCCGACCCACGTGCCGGGGCCGAAGAGGTACTTGACGTTCCCGCCGAGGGTTCTCTCGTGAAGGACGTCACGCATCGGGTCCATCCCTGCGGCCTCGAGGTCGTCGTTGTCGATCCGTGGCGTCATGATGATGTACTGGTTGGCCGTGCCGTCGGGATTAAGGACGGCGTCCTTCTTATCGTCGGAGTAGAACAGGATGCTCCTGACGTTCCCGACGTCAAACTCGGTCGCGACTCCGTGAAGCTGGAATTCCTGAGTCTGCGAAACATCGCCGATGACACCGATGTAGCGCTTGTCCCAGCCGTGACCCGAGTTGCGCGGCTTGAAGAAGTCCGTGTTCTGCATCACGAGACCCTGGCCGAACGCAACGGCGTAGTTGCCGACGATGACGTTGTCGAAGTGAACGGGACCTGCGTCCTTGTTCTCGACCGTCACGTGGTACTTCAGCGCGTCGAATTCATCGCTGGCGCCAAAGCCGCTGTAGGCAAGGGCGCCCGCCCGAACGTCCTGACCCCATCTCAGTCGCAGCTTGTGCTGGTAGCTCGGGTTCGCGCGGCCGAGGTCGAGGCGGTCCCACCACGTATCGAACGAGCCGTTCGCGGGGTTCCTGTCCTCCTGCAGGCACTCGCTGATGTCGAAGAACGAAGGAGTATCGTACACCCGGAACTGGTAGCTGCCCCTGAGTTCATCGGACTGATCGGTCTCCTTGTAGCGCACGAAGCTCCGCGCGTTGTAGTAGCCCCAGTAGGTGAGCCCCGGAACGTTGCGAAGAGCGCTCTGCTGCTCGATCCTGTTCTGCCTCGTGAAACGGTAGATGGCAGCCGCGTCCGGAGGCGAGAGAGACTGCAGATTCGCAATCTGCCAGTAGCTCGCCTCGTTGATGTTGAACGGGTCCTTCGCCAGATCGATCCAGTGATCCACGAGCGCCTCGCTGGCCCCTTCCTCAGCCTCCCAGCTGCGGATCCTGTAGTAGATGTCGTTGACCCTCTTGAGTTCCTCGTCCTCGATCGGGACCGCGACTATCTTCACAAGCGGCTTAAGAAGATTGAGCTCCTTCTGTCCTATCTCGGGCAGCTCTCGCAGCTCGTACACGCTGGTGAAGTAGGACCTGAACTCCTTGCGCTCCCACATCGCGCGCGCCGCGCCCTCTGAGATCGGGAGCTTCATGATCTCCTCGAGCGTCGCGCGGTTCAGGTCCAGCGGTTCCTCCGCCCGAACACATGGGGCGATCGAGGTCAGAAACAGGCCGACCAGGATCGTGAGGAACCCCATGGCTTTCAATCGTCTCATCGTGCCTCCCCTGGTTCACTCTGCGGAGAACCGGACCAGTCCGGGTTCTCCGGGTCGCCCGGACCGACCTAGAACGCCACGCCCAACCCGAAATGATGGCTGCCGGGCAGAGTGGCGTGCGAGGTGTAGCTGTAGTCGACGCGGACCGCCTGCCATCTGGCGCCGAACCCGGCCGAGACCCGGTTCGGGTTATTCTGCAGGCCGGCTCGCACCTTGAAAATGTCCGTGACCTCGGACTCAACGCCGAAACAGGCCCTCAGGTCCTCGTCGTCCTGTTTCTGCAGCTCGAGAGATGTCGTGACGCTACTGTACGGGCTGTAGGCCACTCCGGCCGTGAACCACTGGGGCAGGTCCTCGGTGTCCGTCTCTCCCATCTTCGGGTTGTTGATGTTCTTCATGAAGAACCCGAAGCTGGTCCTGCCTCGCAGCGTGCCGAGCACGCCCACGTCGAATCCGACGGTGTTCGCCGAGCCCAGGTCGTCTCCCGAGACGCTGGGCGCCTCGAAGGACAGACCGTAGAGATTCGCGGCGTAGCCGAACGCGAGCGAGGAGTGGACGTCCTTCATCAGCGAGAAGCCCTGTCCGAGCGTGATCGTATACTCTCTCTCGAGATCGACGTCGTTCTGCTGGACCTTGAACATCCTGGCGCCGAACCCGACAGTCCCGTAGCTCGTCGGCACCACCGCCGAGAGCGAACCGAGATCGAAGTAGGGATAGCCGAACAGGTCCACGTAACTCCCGTAGACGCCGATCGAGCTCTGGCCGGCCAGGCCGGCGGGGTTCGTAAATATGGCAGTCTCGTCGTCCGAAACCGCGACGAACGCTCCGCCCATGGCGCGGGCCCTGGGCGACAGGATGAGATTGTCGAACACGCCCTCTGCGTAGGTCGCGCACGGCACGAGCAGGACTGCCATCGCCGCGATGACGATGATCGTTCTTGCCCCTTTCACATGTACCTCCTTCGGTGCTGAGACCATTCGTGTCATCAACGTTCTTACCATCCGTTCCCGTTAGTCCAGCTTGATGCCGACGACTATCGGCACCGCCGCGCTGCTGCCTTCACCCGGTCCCCTGTCTCTGGCCAGAACGTGGCACAGATAGGCGCCCATCGGCACGCGCTTGCCCGCGTCGTCTCTTGCGTCCCACGTGGTCCGCTGCGGACCCAGGCAGATACCGTCGTAGACCGTGGCCACCTTTCTTCCCTTGAGGTCGAATATGCGCACCGTGACGTGGGTTGCCGCCGGAGCGTTGTAGTTGATCTCGATGGCCTCGTCGGAACTGAGATCGAGCACGCGCGCGGATATCTCGATGTCCGCGCTCGCTGAGTACTGCGATTCCAGAATTTCCATGTCCCAGTCGTAGCGCGGCGACAGCTCGTAGCCTGAGAGGAAGGGCATGCTCTGGTCGTACTGCAGAATGACGCCCGTCATTCTCACGTGGTCGCCGACCGCGAACTGACTGAAGTCCAGGTCGTTGAAGTTCTGGTAGATCTGTATGGACCCCGAACCGTCGTCGATGTAGAGGGCGAAGCCCTGGACGCTCACGATGATCCCTGATGTCTGCACGAACAGGCCTTCGTTGTCCTCGTGGCCGACGTCGCCGGTCTCCATGACGATGGGCTCCACCGGGTCGAACCCGCGCGCCAGCACCGTCACGGAACTCGCCTCTATCTCCGTCGTCGCTCCGGCGCCGGAGCTGCTGCTGATGTAGTCGACGATCTCGCCGGTCGCCGAGACGAGGTCCCCCTCCCGCGCGGGCTTCTGCATCAGCCCGAACGCGAAAACGTTCACCCCGGCACCACCGGGCTCCTGGATGTACATGCTGGTGTACGTGGGCTGGAACACGCCTGGAGGAACGGTAGTGAAACCGACGGTCTTCACCGTCTGACCCGCCCGTATCGAGAAGCCGTTCTCGTCGTATTCCTGCACCGCGGTGATCGGGATCGTGGTCGCACCTATCTGCATCGCGCCCGAGAAGCTCTCCATCGGGTTGCCGGCAATGTCGGCTACGCCGGCGACGTCGATCGAGTAGGACGCGCCGGGAGTCCGGTCGGTCGTGCGCAATAGGACCGTCCGCCCGTCGCGCGACAGCGTGGCCTCGAGGACCGTTACGCCGCCCCCAACGGTGTAGTTGGAATGGTTCTCCGCATCTGCGGGGTCCACCGGTTCGCTGAACACTACCAGCGCCAGGTTGTAGCTTGCGCCCGATGCGGAACTGACGGAAGGAGCCGTGGCGTCCGAATCGGGGTTCTGGTCGCCCGGTGTCGGGGCCGCCAGGAAGAAGTCGTCACGGCTCACGTCCGTGTCCGTGGAGACCGCATCCCTGGCGAGCGAGGTGTCCCGCGGCGGTGGCCCAGGGGTCCACGCGTCGTAGAGACCTCCCAGCCCGGGGGCGCCTGCGCACGGGTCCTCCTCCAGAAACACGGGATTGCGGTACTCGACCGAGTCCACGAGATAGTTCGTGGTCTGGTCGGTGTACAACAAGATCGCCTCGTAGGCAGGCGTTCCATCGACGACCGTGCCGTTGCCGTCGGATCCGCCTATCAGTCGGATCTCCTGGCTAACGGACGCGTTGCCGTCGTCGGGGCTCACAAGGATCATGCTTCGCACGCCGTTGCCCTCCGAGTCGTGGTCCGTCCCGTAGGGATCGACCATCTCGAAGTCCGGCCACTCCCCGAACACCCGGTAGAAACCCGCAGTTTGGTTGCTATTGCTGAATACGGCGTCCTTGGCGATCACGACGTACTCGCCGCCCGCAAGCGCTGTCCCTTCGGGGAACGCCCAGAGGTTCGACCCACCGCACGCTCCCGAGTTGCTTATGTCGGTCAGCACCCAGCCCGTCAGATCGACCGCCGTCGCGCCCGGATTGTAGAGTTCGATGAATTCGGAGCGGTCGAGCAGATCGGCTCCGCCGGAGTGGGCGTAGATCTCGTTGATGAGCACGACTCCGGGTTCGGCGAAGACCCCGACTCCGATCTCGGGATGCGTCTGTATGCTGGCGAGGTCGCCGCCGTCATCCGCGGTCTTGACCTCGAACTGATAGTCGCCGGCCGACGAGGGCGCTATGACGCCCGCGAGCGTCACGGTCCCGGAATTCCCCTGGCTCAGCTCGCACCCCGTCACGACCACGACGTCGGGAGTCGCGGCCGCCACGGCGGTCGCCAGAGCGGGACCATCGAGAGTCACGTCGGACGCGGAACCCGAGAAAGTCCATCCGCCCGGCACTCCGATCGACAGCTGCGTGAGCTCGCCGCCGTCCGCGCGGACGGTAAACGAGAGGTCGACCATGTTGTCCGCAAACACGCGTCCTGGGTCGACGGTGGCAAACCCGCTGCCGGGACCGGTTGAAAGCACTTGAGACCTCATCGCGGGGAGTATCCCGTGACCGGTCCCCGGGGCGGTCCTGATATCGGGGACTACGACACCGTAAATATCAAACGTCTCGAGCGGCTCGTCGGAGCCACACAGGTCCGTGTCGCTGTCGAACCAGAGCCAGCAGTAGTAGTCCTCGTCCTCCACTCTCGTGCGGCGGTTGGACGGAGGGTCACCGCAGTTCACCCACGTGCTGCCGGGCGCGAGTGATACTCCTCTGACGACAGCGTAGCGTCCCTCGTATAACTCGTTGCCGGATTCCGAGATCTGGCGCGGTGTCAATTCGAGCGGTGCGGGAATCTCGTTGTCGCTGTTCACAACGACCATTCGCGTGTCCGGATACAGCGTTCTCACGATGAGCGCCGTCCTGCCGCTGCTCGTGGCGTGATCCACGTAGCCGGTAACCCGAACGCTGTCGCCCAGAGCGATGATGGGAGACGCCATCTCCGGCTGGAGTATGTTCACGCCTCCGGTCGCGTCCTGGATGTAAATGTCCGTGTTATCGTCCAGCGCCCCGGTCGCGACGACCGCCACACCTTGCACCGTCACGATGCTTCCCCTTAGCACCGGGAATCCGCTCGCGCCGTTCTCGTTGACGTCCGATATGGGGATGACATCGGCGGCCGCCATCGCCGGCAAGGCGACGATGAACATCCCGATCAGAATTATCCGCATCACATGCATACGATCATCCTTTCAGTCCGATTACGCCCGTCAGTCCGTCAGCCCGATGCCGACGACGATCGGCGCCGTCGAAACGCTGACCTGCCCGTCCCTGTCTTCCACCTCGAGACGGCAGACGTACGCTCCCGCGGGAACCAGCCGCCGAAGGTCGTCGCGGCCGTCCCATCCGTTCATGCCTTCCTCGAAGAAATCGCCCTTCTGAAACTCGGGTATCGTCGAATAGCCCGTGTACTCGCCCTCGGTCAGCGTCCGCACGACCCTGCCCTGAAGGTCGTAGATCTCCACCGTGACCGCTGCGCGGTCGGGCGCGAGATAGGCGATGGGTATCACCTCGTTGCCGTCCGGCCTGAAGACCTGCGATGGGATCCGAAGCGTGGCGTTCGGATAGAACTCCGGATCGGGGAGCGGCGGCCCAACGGCCAGCTTCATGTCGCTCTGGAACCGCGGCGACAGCTCATAGCCGTCGAAGAACGGAGCCGTCCTGTCGTACTGCATGATGATGCCCGTTACGTCGATTGTGTCGCCGACGTCGTAGACGCCAAGGGCAACCTCGGGATTGGCCCCGTAGACCTGGACGTTGGCGCCGGACCACGGCTGGTGTATGTAGATGTCGTACGGCAGGTTCTCCTCGCGAACCACGCCGATGGTCCGACAGAGCCTGCCCTCGTTCCGTTCCATCGGCAGTTCCTGGAGGTTCAGGTACGTGGGCTCGAATTCGCCGTCGCCCTCCCCAACCATAGTCCACGAAACGCCGGAATTCGGCAGTACGATCTCCGTCGTCGAGCCGGCCCCGGTTCCGGAGCTCTGGTACTCCGTGACCGTACCCGTCACGTCGATGGTGTCGCCCACGGCTGCTGTGACGAGACCGGGATTGAAGTTGTATACGTTGACTCCACAGCCTTCCCACTCGATGAAGAGCGAGGTCATGGTGGGCTGAAACAGCCCGGCTTCGGCCGTGACCACGCCTCGCACGGTCACGGTCTGCCCCTCGAGCGGCGACAACCCCATCGCGTCATACGCCTGAACGTCGCAGATCGTCACGGCAAGCCCGGCTACCGGCGCCGCCGTCAGGATCGCGAGGGCGACCGCCAGAATCACCCCACCTCTCCGCCTCCGCATCATCGATGCCTCCTGGAATTGGGTGCTACCCGTCAGTTCGTCCGTCTGTTTGAAAGTCCCAACCCCGCGTCGCCGCGGGCCGCACATCCGTTACTGCCTGGCCAACTCCGCATTCACGAGCCGCGCGGCCTCCGCAAGGGCCTCGGGCGAAGTCATCCGCTGCCTGAGCGCACTCTCGACGCCCACCTCTTCCAGGTGCTTGCGCCCGGCGTACCACGCCGCCGACCTCGGCTCGTATGACGCGAACTCGAGCTGCCGGAGAACGTCCTCCAGCCCCTGTATCTCTGCGAATCGAGCCACCATCGCCCCAGACTCCATCGCGCTCATTCTGACTGGTGCGTAGCCGGTGCGCGCGGCCCACCGTGCGCTGATCTCGGGAGTCGTGAACCACTTGATGAACTTCCACGCGGCGTCCTTCTGCGCCTGAGACGCGTCCGAGAAGATGACGACGTTGGTCCCGGCGACGTAGCAGCCCTTCCCCTTCTGCTGGGGCAGGGGCGCGACCGCCATGTCGAACGTGTACTTCCCCTCCATGAACGAGAGCGACACGGTGGAGCCCTCGATCATCGCGACCTTGCCGGCCTGGAAGTCGTTCTGATACTCGTAGCCGGAGGTCACCTTGCCCCATCTGGTCAGGAGCCTGACCATAAGATCGAGAGCCTCCACGCCCTCCGGGCTGTCGAACGCCACGGCCGATCCGTCGTCCGTCAGGATCCGGCCGCCGTTCTGGAGCAGCAAGTTCTCGAACATCCACGCGCTGATCTGGCCTGCTGTCCCCCACTGGTCCGTCTCACCGTCGCCGTTCGTGTCCTTGGTCAGCCGGCGCGCGAACTCCTCGTACTCCGACCAATTGGCCGGAGCGCGGTCGAGATTCGCGGCGGAGAAAAGGTCCTTGTTCCAGTAGATGGCTCTGACGCTCTTGTTGAACGGGAACGAGTAGACGATGCCGTCCCACGAGTTGTTGTCGAGCATCCCCGGTACGAAATCATCGAGTTCGGCGGCCGTCAGGCCGTCCGCGCCGTCGATGTAGCCGTTCAGCGGCTCGGCGCTGCCGTTCTCGATGAGTTCGCCCGTCCACGCCTCGTAGGCCTGCGCGAGAACCGGCGGCTGGCCCGCCGCGACGGCGGCCATGATCTTCTGGGAGAGAGCCTGATATCTCCCCATGCTGACCGACTCGATGTCGATCCCGGGATGGGTCTCGTTGAACTCGGCCACGAGTTCGTCCAGCGCGTCCCCGAGCGGACCTCCCATCGCGTGCCAGAACTGCACCGTGACCATACCGGCATTCGACTCGTCACCGCCACCGCCGCATCCCGCAACAAGCACCCCGGCTGCGAGCAGCGTGGTTGCGACCATCGCAAATCGTTTCATTGTCTCCTCCGTCCGGCCCCTCGTGCCCGACCGTTAGCTCTTCATGCCTGACGTTGCCAGGCTCTGGATGATCTGCTTCTGTGCGAAGAAGTACGCGACGACGAGAGGTGCAATGGAGAACGCCGCCGCCGCCATCATCAGCTCGTGGCTGGTGCCCTGTTCCTGTGAGAATCGCGCCAGCCCGACCTGCAGCGGCCTCACCTCCGGTGTGTTGGTCATGACGAGGGGCCACAGAAACGAGTTCCAGGTCCCGACTATGGTGAAGATGACCACCGCGACCAGCACCGCCTTTGACAGCGGAAGCATGATGCGCCACAGGAACCCGAACCGGCTGCAGCCGTCGATGATGGCCGCGTCGTACAGGTCGTTCGGGATCGTCTTGAAGTGCTGCCGCAGAAGAAAAATGCTGAAGATGTGCGCAAGCCACGGAATAATGAGCGCCTGATAGGTGTCTATCCACCCGAGCTTCACCAGAATGATATAGGACGGGACGATGTAGACCGGCTGCGGCACCATCATCATTGAGAGGAAGATCAGGAAAATGTTGTCCCTACCCCAGAACTTCATCCGCGCGAACGCGTATGCCGCGAGCGACGACGTTACCAGAACGCCCGCGACCACAAAGAGCGTCACGAATACCGTGTTGAAGTAGTACCGGGCGAACGGCGCCTGGCTCCAGGCTTCGGCGTAGTTCCCGAAGCGCAGGCGGAAGCGGTCGACCACCAGCGACGTCGGGAGCACCATCTCCGGCCCGCCCTCGATGGATCTCACGGTCGTCGTGCGGGCCTCGTTGTCGGACGACATGACGTAGACCTCGCTCCACTCCCCGCCTCCTGTTTCCGCGAAGTGCCCCGTCGGGATCCACGTGGGCGGAAACTCGAGGATCTCTATTGGAGACTTGAGCGACGTCGAGAGCATCCAGAAGAAGGGCACGATCATGATGACGATGCCGACCCAAAGCCCGGCATAGACGCAGACCCGCCCCAGCGTCCTCCTGGCCCGATGACCGGCGTTGACCTCGAGATCGTGCTGAGATGTCGCAGAACTCATCCGCCGAGGTCCCTCTGGGCGCCCTGGTGGGGCGCTCGATCTTGGGGAGAAACGCCACGCCAGGCGGGGCGCCTCTCCCCTAATAGTAGACCCTCCGCTCCACGATCCGCCTCTGGATCAGAGTGAGCGTCAGGATGATGCCGAAGAGCACGAGCGCGACGGCGCTCGCGTAGCCCATGTTGCCGCCGGCGTCGAATCCCTTCTCAAACAGGTAGTAGACAATGACCTTCGTCGTTCCCATCGGCCCCCCGACGGGCGGACCGGTCATGAGATATATCTGTGCAAAAACCTGGAAGGACACGATCGTCGTCGAGAGCAGTACGTAGAAGGTGGTCGGCGAGAGCAGCGGCCAGGTGACCTTCCAGAAGACCTGCCGCGGACTCGCGCCGTCTATCCGCGCCGCCTCGTAGTACTGGTCCGGGATGTTCTGGAGCCCGGCGAGGAAGATGACGATGTTGTAGCCGATGCCACGCCAGATGGCCACGATGATGACCGCGATCAGAGCGAGGCTCGGCCCGGCCATCCAGTCCGGCCACCAGCCCCAGCTCAACGCGCCCGCCGCCATCTCGAAGATGCCGCGCGGCTCCTCCAGCCACTGCAGCGACCCGCCCCCCAGGAACTGGAGGAAGTAATTCAGGAGTCCGAGCCTCGGGTGGAAGATCCACTTCCACACCATCGAGACCGCCACGAGCGACGTTACTACGGGCAGGAAGTAGACCGTCCTGTAGAAACCGAGCGCGCGGATCTTCTGATTGAGGAGCACTGCCGCGAGGAGCGAGAGGAAGAGCGAGAGCGGAACGACACCGACGACGTAGTACGCCGTTGTGCCCAGCGAACTCCAGAACGTGGGATCCTGGAACAACCTCGCGTACTGCGCGAGACCCACGAACCCCCGGATCCTCCCCATCTTGACGTCGAAGAACGAGAGCAGGAACGCCGAGCCGATGGGTATCATGCGGAAGATGAGCACGATGACGCCGGCGGGTACCAGGTACAGCGCCGCCGTCAGGGGGTCCATGTACTTCTTCCGCTTGAGCTTCTCGAGCCAGGTCATACCGCCCGCCTCCGCCCGCTCGCTACCAGTCGTGTTCCTCGGTCACTATCTCGATCGTCTCACCGTCCGTCACGGCGATGAGATCGCCGTAGGTCGGCGCGACGTTGCGCGGCGTGTTCGGGACGATGCGGTCCGTGGCCATGTAGTCGGCATCGGCGGCGCGCAGGGCCGTCAGTACCACTTCCTTCTCGAGCGCCGCCTCGACCATAGCGTTGGAGATGAGCCCGACCCTGGGATCGACGTTGCGGAGCCAGAACGGGGACGTGCCGTCGTCGTTGCCGTGGTGGGCGACCTGGAGGAGGTCCGCCCTGACGCCCGCCCTGCCGTATCTATCGATGATGTAACGCTCTACGAAGAACTCGGCGTCGCCCATGGTCACGTATGAGACGCCGCCGAAGGTGAAGCGGAAGACCACGGAATCGTTGTTGCCCTCCGCGTCCTCGGGGATGTAATCAGGACTCGGCGCGAACTGAGTGCCGACGCCGGCCGAGAGGACCTGGACGTTGAAGCCGGGCGTATCGTCCCAATCGAGTAAATCGCGGTTCGAGGAATCGTCGCCCTGCTTCACGGTGTAGATGTCTATGTTCCTGGCGTTCAACTTGTCGCGGAGACCCCGATCCATCGGGTCCAGGATGTAGGTGGTGTCCGGACCGATGAAGTCCCCGACCCAGAAGGTGTCCAGGATCCCACCGTCCTCCATGAAGCCGCCGATGTGGTCTGCGTGGTAGTGGGTGGCAACGGCATAGTCCAGGTAGGTGATGTCGTGGTCGAGCAGGAACGCCTCCACGTCGTCCAGGTGGTAGTCGGCGCCGGAGTCAATGAGAACGTGCGTCCCGCCCGGGGATTCGAGAGCCATCGAAAGCCCCCACCCGACATCGATCACAGAGAGCGTCATGGTCGGGCCGCCGAAGGCAACCCCGACGGCGGTAGCCGGCAACTGCACGTCGGTGAGGTAGGCCTCGTTCCCGGCGCGGTCCATGCTGCGGACGCGGAACTCGTAGCTGCCGCCGTCGTCCATACTCAGCACGGTCACGGAGTGCGCGGTCGAGTGCTCCTTCGTGGACTCGTAGACGTAGTTTCTGAAGTCACCGCCGGCCGGCGCGTACTCGAGCACACACAGTGCCGGCTCGTTGGTCGTCCACGTCGCGACGCCCCCCGAGTATGCGAAACCCGTCACGACCGGCGGGTCCGGATCCTGTGACGGGTCGAACGGGTTCGTCTCATTCTCTGCGCAGCCCGCGGCGAAAACCAGCGCAAGGACAACAAGGGCCACAGGCCAGAGCCTGGCTCTTCTCATGGTCGTCTTCTCCTTCGTCTGTCGTACGCGGTAGGAAAACCCTGGCGGGGCTTCGGCGTTCCCCGTCAAGAGGCGCGATTGTAGGCTCATTCAGGCCGGAAGTCAAGAAATGAAGGCGGGTTCACAGCACCCCTCGAGCATGTGGGATGCGGTGGTACCGGCGGGGTTCCACCTGTTGAGCGGCGCGCTACTCCGGGCCGTCGGTCGCGCCGTAGGATGTGAGGTCGCGCACCTCATCGAGCAGGGCGCCGTTGGCCGCGTAGACGTGCAGCGACACGCGTTCCTGGTCGGCGTCGAACACACAATAGTGGTTAACGGGAGCGAAGGCGGCGACCTTGTTGACCCACGTGACGGACCTGTCTTGAGCGTAGAATGGAGCTCCCGCACCGCCGCTCACCAGGTGCCACACGGGATGAGCGAAGTCGGCGCGTATGTCGGCATCGATGAGGGTCCGGCTGTAGTTGTGCTCGTCCCCACACATGAACGCGACCACCTTGGGGCTGTGCGCAAGTGCGCTCCAGAAACGGTCGCGCATGTCGATGACATCGCCCAGGGGTACGGTGGGGTCGTTGAGACCTCCCTCGTGCCCTTTCCCGGGCTCGCCCCAGAACATCGCGTCGTACAGGTGGCCACCGTTCGGGAACGCGGGCTCGTGCGAGAAGACGAACACCCAGTCGATGTTCTCGTCGGCCTCAGCGGCGGCCAGGTCCTCCTCGAGCCACTCGAGCTGGTACGGCAGGACGTATCCCTCGCGGTTGCCGCCCAGAAGCCCAAGCGCGAGTGCGGTCCCTTCCTTGTCGCTCGGGTAGCGCACGGTGGTGCCGTCGTACATGACGCCCGTGAACCAGTAGTTAGTATTGATTGAGACGAAATGGCAGTTCCCGCGATTGAAGGAATAGACGGTCTCCGCGTAGTCGGGGCCCGCAACGACGCGCCCTCCGTCCTGAGGCAGCTCCTCAGGGCGCAGGCAGAATCCGTAGCAGCTGCCGGCTGGGTTCGCGAACTCGCTCGAGAACACGGCCTCGAGGCTCTCGGGCCCCTCGCGATCGCGATGAAGGATTAACCTGGCGCCGGGCTGCCCCGGCTCCGGCGCTGACAGGTAGTCGCCGAGCTGCTCGTGATTGCCCACTCCCTCATAGATCGGCAGGGAGAAAGCGACCGAGCCCGCCGCCCGCTTCCAGGAATCCAGCTCGGACCGGAAGGCGCCCTCCGACGTCGTGTAGCCGTCGACGAGGTCGCCGCCGAACAGCATGAGGTCCACTTCCTTCGAGACCGCATCGGCAAGGATCGCCTTGAGCGTCGCGTGGTTGACTCCCTCCAGCGAGTGCTCGCCGCCGGCGGCGCCGCCGCGACTGTCCGATGCGAACGCGAAGCGGCATCCACCCCCCGCCCCATCGACCGGCGCGGTTCTGACGCGGAAGGGTCCCACCACGGCATCGTCCGAGCCGTAGCGCACGCGGTACTCATACTCCAGGGCGGGCTCGAGGCCCCGCACCGCAACCTCGTGAGTCAGGGAGACCTCCGGGTCGGCGAAGGTCGTATCCGCCAGGACGACCGCGCCCGGGGCCGGAACGTCGGTCTCCCACGAGACGACGAACGAGTCGGGGCCGACCAGGTCCACGAATGGGCCGAACGTCATGGTCGAGGCGACGGCGTAGTCGCCCGTCTTCCTCGGACCCTCTCTCGTGTAGCGGAATCGCCGGTCGTACAGGTCGGAGGAGCCAGCCCGTGGATCGTAGACCTCCAGCCTGTAGGCCACGTCCCCTCCCCCGTTCTCGATGTAGTGAAGGTCGTACGACGACGACTCGAGACTCGAGACGTCAACCTCGATGCGGTGAGCCGTCGAGGTCTCTCCCGGTCCGAGCGGCTCCACCGAGGCCTTGCGGAAGAGAGCCTCTCTGACGTTGCCGGAGAACGTGAACGGGCCGAAGCGCACGACGGCGGCCGGAGTGGGAACGCTCGTCTCGAACTCGATGGTCGCCTTCGATCCGTCGAATCCGACGACGACGGGTCCACTCACCAGAAGGCGGTCGGCATTAAACTCGATCGGGCGGAGGTCGTCGGCCGTGATGCTGCTGAAGTCGTCCGCCGTTGCTCCGTCGAGTCCATCCGCCCTGGTGCCGTCGAGACCGTCCGCCTCGACGCCGTCGATGGCCGCGCCACATCCCGCCGAGTGGACGACCGCGACCAACAGAACAGCCGCCAGCGCGAGCGCGTTGGTTCCACGCATGTGTTCCTCCTGTCAGTAGGGCTTCCCGCTCGCCGCGGGAGGACGGGCGCGGCCGATGACTCCGACGAGCGCGACCATGGTGAGAACATAGGGGATCATCTGGACGAACTGGGTAGGGACCGCCTGGCCCTGGAGCCCCATCTGCACCGCCTCCGCGTAGCCGAAGAGCAGACACGCCATCAGCGCGCCGACGGGATTCCACTTCCCGAATATCATGGCCGCGAGCGCGATGAATCCTCTTCCGGCCGACATGTTCTTCACGAACTGATGAGTATTGAGCGCCAGGAACGCGCCTCCCAACCCGGCGAACGCCCCGCTCATCAGCACTCCGGCAAACCGCATCGCGCGAACGCTGACGCCGAGCGTGTCGACGGCCTCGGGGTGCTCGCCGGTCGCCCTCAGCCTGAGCCCGAACGGAGTCTTGAAGAGCACCACGTGCGAGATGGCCACGAGCGCCAGAGCCACGTAGACGAGCGGCGGGTAGTGTCCTACGACGGCGTTCACGCCGTGCGCAGCGGGTCCCCAGCTCTCGGGAAGCGTCCAGTGCGCCATGCCCTGGACGGGCGGGGAATTGGCGGAACTGCCCCAGATGATCCACGTGAGGAACTGCGTGAGCCCCATCGCCAGGATGTTGATGGCCACACCGCTCACGATCTGATCGGCCTTGAACACTATGGACACGACCGCGTGAATGAGGGAGATGAGCATGCCGGCGAACACGCCGGCGAATACGCCGGCCCACGGATTGCCCGTGTAGAAGGTCGCGACGATGCTCGCGAACGCCCCCGTCAGGAGGATGCCCTCGAGAGCGATATTGACAACGCCGGAGCGCTCCGAGAAGAGCCCGCCGAGCGCGGCCAGTATGAGCGGTGTGGCCATCCTGAGGGCCGAGTCGAGCACCGCCAGTTCGAACATCCCTTCCACCTCCCGCCGGAACCGGTTTGCGTCACGGGTCGCGTGCTAGCCGGACCGTGCTCGCCGCTTTCCGAGTATCTCCCTGAAACCGTCCCTCGCGGCCCGAACCGCCTCGCGGAGTTCACCTCTGCAGAAGAAGCGAGCTGCCGCTGCATAGACGATTGCTCCCACGGCCGCAGACGCAGCGATCACGCCCGCCCGCGCCGCCAGCGAGTCGGCCACGTCCATCCCGCTGAGACCACGCGCCAGGAAAAAGAGGGTCGCCGCCATGACCGCGGTCGCGAGAACCGTCCCTCCGAACGCACGGAAGAGCTTGCGATAGCGCCCGTGCCTGATGACCGGAGGAAGAACGATGAGGAAGATCCCAAGTTTGAACACGTGCGACACCGACGTCGCAAGCGCGATGCCGGAGTGCTTGTACGCGCCTATCAGCCCGAACACGAGCGCGATCTTGAAGACCAGCCTGACGAGCCCAGCGATCACCGGCGTCTTAGTGTTCTTCATCGCGATGAAGCCCGCGGCCATGATGCTGGTGAGGCCCAGCGCCCAGATGGTCGGCGTGTACAGCAGGAGCGCCGAGACTGTGTAGCGAACCGACTCCTCTCCAAAGGCGCCACGCTGGAAGATCAACCGGACGAACGGCTCGCCGAGCATGGCCATCCCCACCGAGACGGGCAGCAGTACGAAGAACGCCAGCCGCATCGAAGTTATGATCTTCTCGCCCAGCTCGTCGTACTGCTCCCGCGCCGCCAGACGGGAGAACAGCGGGAACAGGACGACGGAGAACGCACCCACGAGTATTTCCTTCGGCAGCTCGATGAGGCGCAGCGCGTACGCCAGGCCCGAGATGCTGCCCTCAGCGAGTCTCGAAGCGAAGATCCTGTCGATGACGTCGTCCAGTTTCGCTCCTGCCATTCCTATGAGCAGAGGCAAAGCCAGCCGCACCACGCCCCTGAACATCGGGTTCGAGAAGTCGATGCGGAGACGGAGGTTCTTACGAAGACGCCAGACGGCCGGCCACATCACTGCGGCGTGCGCCGCGCTACCGAGTACGACACCGTAAGCGAGTCCCTTGATGCCGTGCGTAGTGGTGAGCGTCAACGCGGCCAGGATGATCATGAGGTTGCTCAGCGGCTGCGTGGCTGCGGGAAGCGCGAAATTGCCGTGCACGTGAAGCACGTGTGTCAGGATGCCCGCGCCGGCCCCGATGAAGAGCGACAGCAGCATGATGCGGGTGAGGCTGACGGCCACCGCCTGGTTCTCGAGATCGAAGCCTGGGGCCACGACGGAGACGAGCCACGGAGCCGCGACCATGGCGACGACCGCGAGAGCGACGGCCACGAGCATGAAGTTCGCAATGAAGATGCCGGCGGCGCGCCAGGCCTCGTCCTCCCCCTGCTTCTCGAGCGCTTCCGTGAAGAACGGGACAAATCCGGCCCGCACCGGGGTACGCAGCCAGTGCGTGACTAGGGTGGGTATGGTGAAGGCCACAAAGAAGGCGTCCATCGAGGCCGTGGTCCCGAACTTCGAGGCCACGATGACGTCCTTGAACAGGCCGAGCGCCTTGACTACGACGGCGAATCCGATCACCCACACAGCGGAGACGATGACCCCGGCGGCACTGCTTGTTGCCCGGTTCTTGGTCAAGAGGCCTCCTTCACAGCTCCAGGCGCGGGCGAGGCTGTTCCGGCGGCGCGGCCCTCGCGCGCGGCCGCCCTTCTGGCGAACACCTCGTTCCCGACTACCACCAGAATTATGGTTATTGCCTGCAGCACCAGAATGAGCTCCCGCGGCACGTCGGTGAAAACATCGATCTCGAGCGCGCCTGTGTTCAGCACGCCGAAGAGGAGCGCGGCCAGGAGAACGCCGAGCGGCGTGTTCTTTCCCAGAAGCGCGACCGCGATGCCCATGAATCCGAGACCGCTCGAGAAGTTGTCGAGGAACCGGTGACGGAATCCCATGACCTCGTTCGTCGCTACCAGGCCGGCGAAGGCCCCCGAGAGGACCATCGCCAGCACAACGGTGCGGCGCACGTTGATGCCGGCGTACTCCGCCGCAGCCGCGTTCATGCCCACGGCGCGGATCTCGTAGCCCAGGTTGGTCCTGTAGAGGATGTACCAGGCGAGCCACACGGCGGCCAGGGCGAGTACTATGGAGAAGTTGAGGGGATTGGCCTGCGGCAACGGGATACCGGCGCGCGACAGGGGTCCGGCCAATCGCGGCAGGTGGCCGGCGAGCACTATCTCCGATGTCTGGGGTGTCATCTGCCCGGGTTCGCGCAGCATGTTAATGACGAAGTAGCTTGTCACCCCGACGGCAATGAAGTTCATCATGATCGTATTGATGACCTCGTGCACGCCGAAGCGCGCCTTCAGGAGCCCGGGCACGGCGGCCCACGCGGCTCCTCCCGCCGCCGACGCGAGAACGAGCAGAGGAATGAGCAGCACGGCCGGAAGTCCCCCGAACGCGAGACCGGCGAGCGTGCACACGAAGGCCCCGATGTAGAGCTGACCCTCGCCGCCGATGTTGAAGAGCCCGGCGCGGAACGCGAACGCCACCGCCAGCCCAGTGAAGATGAGCGGCACCGCGTTGAAGAGCACGAGTCCGATCGCATCGATGCTCCCGAACGCGCCACGGAACAGGATGGAGTAGATCCTGAACGGATTCTCGCCGATGGCCGTCACGACCAGGCCTCCGACGAGAAAGGCCGCGGCGACCGCGACAACCGGGGAGAGCAATTGGGATAGCTTTGCGAACCGGCTCATTGCACTCTCGCCCCCGCGCGTCCGTCGGTCGCGTCACCGGTGGCCCGATCCGCACCGCCGGCCGCCTGACCCGCGCCACCCGTCATGGCGACGCCGAGTTCCTCCTCCCCGACCGCCCCACCCTCGAACTCCGCGACGATCCTCCCGCCGAACATGACCGCTATGCGGTCGGAGAGCGTCATTATCTCCGTGAGTTCGGCTGATATCAGGAGTATCGCAGCGCCCCGGTCCCTCATTCGAAGCAGGCTCGTGTGAACGAATTCGATGGCGCCGATGTCCACGCCTCTGGTGGGCTGCGAGGCGATCAGAAGAGCGGGCCCGCCGTCGAACTCCCGGGCCACGATAAGTTTCTGCTGGTTCCCACCCGACAGATGTCCGGCATCAGCATCGGGATCCGCGGGTCTCAGGTCGTGCTCTTCTATCAGACGCTCCGCGTGGACGCGAATCGCGTCGAGAGAGAGCAGCCCGCGGCTGGAGAACGGCCGACGGTGATGCCTGCCGAGAACGAGGTTCTCTGCGATGGTGAAGCCCAACACGAGCCCGCGCGCCTGGCGGTCTTCCGGGATGTGAGCGACCCCCAGGTTGCGAACCTGACGCGGAGACCTGTTCGTCGTCTCGTTGCCGCACACGGCAACGCTCCCGGCGCTCGCCTTCTTGAGACCCGCGATGACCTCTACGAGCTCGGTCTGACCGTTGCCCTGAACACCGGCTATCCCAAGGACCTCTCCGGAACGCACCTCGAGGTTGATACCGTCGAGCACGAGCGAGCCCTTGCGGCCCGCCGCGGACAACCCGCGAACTTGAAGTACCGGGCCACCGGGGCTGGCCTCCTCCCTGGTGACACGAAGGAGGACGTCCCGTCCGACCATCATTCTCGCGAGTTCTTCCTTCGTCGTCCCCGCGGCGGGCACGACACCGGCCACGCGACCGTCCCGCATGACCGTGATGCGGTCGGCCAGTTCGAGGACCTCCTCGAGCTTGTGAGTAATGAAGACGATCGTTCGCCCGGCGTCGCGGAGGGCACGGAGGATAGCGAAGAGTTCGCGCACTTCTGCCGGAGTCAGGACGCCCGTGGGCTCGTCGAGAATGAGGATCTTCGCGCCGCGATAGAGCACCTTCACGATCTCGACGCGCTGCTCCAGCCCCACCGAGAGGTTCTCAATGAGTTCGTCCGGGTCGAGCGAAAGGCCGTACTCCGACGATAGCTGTCTGACTCGCTCCCGCGCGGCCGCCGTATCGATCAGGCACCCGCAGCGCACCGGCTCAGTACCCAGCACGACGTTCTCGGCAACCGTCAACGTGTCCACGAGCATGAAGTGCTGGTGGACCATCCCGACACCTTCGCGGATCGCATCGGATGGGCGGTGGCCGGTGAGTTCCTTGCCCCACAGCAGAATCTGTCCTGCGTCGGGCGGCGTCAGGCCGTAGAGCACCTTCATGATGGTGGACTTGCCGGCGCCGTTCTCGCCGACGATCGCGTGGATCTCCCCGTCTTTCACATCGAGGTCCACACCGTCGTTTGCGAGGACGCGCGGATAGCGCTTCGTGATGCCTCGCATCTGGACCGCGTGGTGTTCCGACATGAGAAGGGTGTCTCCCCCCGAGAAGCGCACGGGTGTGCTTATCGCCGTCGCGCGCCCGGGGCGGGCGCCGCGCCGTTCGCTCTGGCCTGCTATTCCCTGGGCACCGACACCGCTCCGTCGATGATCTTCTGTCTCGCCTCTTCTACCGTCGCAAGCATCTCTTCGGTCAGGAGAGCCTCGTTGTACTCGTCCACGGCGTAGCCCACGCCGTCATCGGCGAGGCCAAACTCCCTGAGTCCACCCTGGAACTGCCCATCTACGACGGACTTGACCGTCATGAACACGGCATTGTCTACCCTCTTTATCATGCTGGTCAACACGTTCCCGGGGGCCATGTAGTTCTGATTCGAATCGACGCCTATCGCCTGTCTGTTGACCTCGCGAGCCGCCTCGATCACGCCGTTGCCGGTGCTGCCGGCCGCGTGATAAATGACGTCGGCGCCGCGCCCGAACTGCAAGAGCGCGAGTTCCTTTCCCTTCGCGGGGTCGGCGAACGCCTGAGGTGTCGTCCCCGCGTAGGCGACCGTCACGGAGGCCGCCGGATTGGCGTACTTCGCGCCGGCGACGTAGCCTGCCTCGAACTTGTGAATCAGTGGGATGTCCATGCCTCCGACGAAGCCGATTCGCCCGGTCTCGCTGAACAGTCCCGCAATGACGCCGACCAGGAACGAGCCTTCCTCCTCCCTGAACCGGAGGCCCGCGAGGTTCTGCGGAAGTACCTCTCCCGGCCTGGCGTCGAAGTCCACGCACGCGAACTTCACGTCAGGATAGTCGGCCGCGACCTTCCGCATGGCATCGCTGAAGAGGAAACCGACACCGATTATGACGTCGTACCTGGCCTGGGCGAGTTTCCTGAGACCGGTTTCCCTGTCGGCGTCCTGCCCGGGCTCGAACTCCGTGTGCTCGACGTCGAACTGGTCCGCCGCGTACAGAAGCCCTCTGTAGGCGGAGTCGTTGAACGATTTGTCACCCTTTCCGCCGACATCGAACACCATTCCGACCCTGATGGCGCCCTCGGCGCCGGCCGGCTGCTCCGTGCTGCAGCTCACGAGCACGGCCCCCATTGCGAGGACGATCAGGAACGCTATCGACCGGAGCGCGATGATCCTGCTCATGATTCTCCCCTTCCGTTACTTCCGTGCCGACGCGATGCCGACGTCATCCGGGACGCCGCCCGCGCCCGCGGTCTCGGCCGCATCGAGTATCTGCCTTAGTGAACCGTCCAGGCGGGCCCGCCGCATGAGAACCAGAAAGGCGCCCAGGCCCACCAACATCACGAGAGAACCACCCTTGAAAACGAAGTCAAGCCCGAAGATTCCTTCGAAGAAACCGCCCCCCATGGGTCCCAGGATCAGGCCCATACTCATCCCGCTGTTGAACACGGCCATGACCGTACCCATTCCATTGAACCTCCTCCCCGCCATGGCCGCCATGCCTATCGCAGCGGGGAACCCGATCGCGCTGACCACTCCCGTCGCTATCTGCAGGAAGACAAGGTGTGTGATCGTTCTGCAGTACGGAATTGCGAAGATGGCCAGAGCGCTTCCAAGCATGCCCAACGACATGAGGAGAGGCTTGTTGACGCGGTCGGCGAGCCGGCCGAACGGGATCTGCAGGAATCCGGCGAGCAGGATGTGCGTCGCCAGCAGGACTCCGATGACCGATATCGATGCGCCTCGCGACTCCGCCACGAACGGAAGGAACGGAACGACCACGCCTCTGCCGAACGCAACGGTCGTGCGGAAGACAACGAGTGCGACTACCACTCCGTGGCCGAGGACACTCCTGACTGGAGCCCGATTGGCCCACTTCTCCTTGTGGATGCCGATCTCGGGAAGGAAGATAAGGACCATGAGGAACGCGACGGCGCTCAGGATGCCCATGACGTAGAAGGGGACCGTCATGCCGAACCGGTCGGCGAGCGGCCCCCCCAGGAGCGGGCCAATGCCGAAGGCGGTGAACGTGGAGACCGTGAAGGTCCCCATGAACGAACTCTCCCGACCCTCGGGCGAGATGTCCCCGATGTAGGCCTGAGCTACGGGAATGACCATGCCGGCGGACGCGCCGTGAAGCGACCTGACGAGGATGAGCTGCCCCGCGGTCGAGGCCCAGATGTAGAGCAGAGAGAATCCGGAGAACGCAAGGAGGCCGCAGGCGAGGAACGCCTTCCGCCCAAGCTTGTCGGAGAAGCGCCCGATGAACGGTGTCAGAAGGAACCGCGCCATCGCGAATCCGGAGAATATCATCCCGAGCTGGAGACCCGACGCGCCCAGGTCGCGCGCGTACAACGGCAGAAGGGGGCCGATGAATCCGACCCCCATCGTAGAGGCGAAAACAGCCATGAAGAGAACGATGTAGACGCGTCTGTGCATGCGTTCTCCGGGTTCGGATCCGGTCGAGTGTGGGCCGCGCCGCACGCCCCGGGGGGCGCACCGCGACCGGTCTTGACCGGCAGGTCACTGCCGCCTAGACGAAGAGGCTCGTCAGTTCGAAGGCGTCGACGTCGACGAGTCCCTTGTCGGTCAGTTTGAGCGACGGAATGACCGGCAGCGCCAGGAACGACATCGCCATGAACGGGTCGTCGGTGCGTGAGCCCAGCCTCCGCGCGGCCTTCCTCACCTTGTCGAGCCCGGCGACGACCTCGCCCAGGGTGCCCTCGGACATCAGGCCGGCCACGGGAAGCGGCATTCCCGCCAGGAGCTTCCCGTCACGCACTACCGAGAGGCCGCCTCGCATTTTGGAGATCTCGACGACCGCCGCCATCATGTCGTCGCTCGACGTCCCGATGACAACGATGTTGTGCGAGTCGTGCGATACGGAACTGGCGATGGCGCCCTTCTTCAGCCCGAATCCCCTACCGAGACCGAGTCCTATGTTGTCGCTGGCGAGGTGGCGCTCAACGACCGCGATCTTGAGAACGTCCCGCTCGGTATCGGACACGACGAACCCGTTCTCGATCGTGGCGGGCTCGACCGTCGCCTCGGTGATGATCTGGTCGGGCACGAGGTTGATG
>JBDRFG010000045.1:0-3774 GCA_043819135.1 Candidatus Eiseniibacteriota bacterium
ACGGCGTCGACGAAGGCGACCGGCCAGTCTCGAACGGAGTGTACTTCCTCCGGCTTGCCGAAGCGCGGAAGACCATTGCGAAGCATATGGTGCTGGTAGAGTGATCGAAGTCAGCCCCGTAATGAAACGAGCCCCCGGGGGGGTCTCTCCCGGGGCTCGTGTTCGGCAGCGGGGACTGCTACAAGGCTGTTCAGGAGCTGCTGAGGGCCGGGCCGACACAGCCATGATGCGGTGCCGTCCGGCCCACGCTCAGCCGTGGCGCCAAGGTCACGGGATAGGCGGAATATGGAGCGATTCTTGCTTTGTAGCACGCGGCTGAGAACTTCTCGGGGCCCGCAGGTCCCGAGGGGCGGCGAGGTACCCCAGCCTGATGTTTCGGGTATGAGAGGGCCGGGCGTCAGAGCAGTACACAAGAGTCGCAGGTCGCACTAGGGAGAGAGCACGATGAAAAGCAGCACACCTGGTCGGACGCGCGGGACACGCGTGGAACGTCGCGTGTGGCTACTGGGAATCGCGCTGTCTGCAATCTATCTTCTAATCGAGTCTGCGTGGGCTTCCGTGTCCAGCGGCGAGGGCTTCCTCGATCACATGATGAGGCCCGAACTGCACGAAGTCTGGGCGCGCGCGATCGCAGTGGGTGCGATGGTGCTCGGGGGCATCTATGCCCAATCCCTGGTCACGAGGCGCATGCGGGCGGAGACCGAGCTCCAGAAGGCGAAGAGCGGGCTGGAGGAAGTAGTCGACCTCCGCACCGCAGAGCTGAACACGGCGAAGGAGAGTCTGAGAAGCGAGCTCGAGGCGCGCGAGGAGGACCAGCAGCGCACGGAAGCCACCAACAGACTTCTGAAGTTGTTCACCAAAGAACTTACCTCCACCGAGTACCTCGATAAGGTTGTCGAGCTCATCCGAGAGTGGACCAGCTCCCGCTGCGTCGGCATCAGGATGCTGGACGAGCGCGGCAACATCCCCTTCTTGTCCACCACCGGATACAGCGAGGAGTTTCTGGAATCCGAGTGTTGGCTCTCAGTGGAGCAGGACCATTGCATCTGCACGAGAGTGATTCTGGAGCAGCTCGGCTCCGGTTCCGCGGACTCCGTGACTCCGGCCGGGTCCTTCCGATGTGAGAATCTCAGCGAGTTCGTCGAGGGACTACCAACCGAAGAGCAGGGGAGCTTCCGGGGCGGGTGTCTGCAGAACGGATTCGCGAGCATCGCCGCTGTCCCGATTCGCTATCGCGACGTTGCAGTCGGAGCGATTCATCTCGCGGACGAGCGTGAAGGACAAGTGTCATCCGAGGCCGTGGAGTTCCTCGAATCGCTGGCCCCCCTGATCGGAGAAGCGGGGCACAGATTCGAGGTCGAAGCCGAACTCCGGAGGCGCCACGATACCGAGACTGCGATCAACGCGCTTCTTTCCCTTGCGCTGACGGACACCCCGCTGCAAGAGGTCCTCCAGCGAGCGCTCGACCAGGTCACCTCGATTCCCTGGCTTACTCTGGAGTCCACCGGCAGCGTGTTCCTGTTCGACGAAGACGCTGAAGAGCTGGTGATGGAGGTTGAAACAGGGTTGTCCGATTCCATCAAGGGGCTCTGTGCCAGGGTTCCTCTTGGACGGTGCTTGTGTGGACGGGCGGCCGCGTCGCAGGAGACGCAGTTCGCCGGTTGTGTCGACCATCGTCACGACATCGCCTATGAGGGGATGGTTCCTCACGGGCACTACTGCGTTCCCATCGTGTTCGACGGAAGGACGCTGGGCGTGGTCAACCTGTACGTGAAGGAAGGGCACCGAAGGGATCAGAGGGAGGAAGCGTTCCTGACGGCGATGGCGAGCACGCTTGCGAGCATCATCTTGCGGAGTCAAGCTAACGAGGAGCGAGAGGAAGCTCAGGCGCAGCTTCTGCAGGCTCAGAAGATGGAGGCCGCAGGGACGCTGGCCGCGGGCGTCGCCCACGATTTTAACAACCTGCTGACTGCCATCCAGGGGTACATCGACCTGGCGACGATGAGGATCGATGAGGCGGATCCCGTGCTTGCGGACCTCAAGCAAGCGCGAAATGCTTCCGAGCGAGCGGCCGGCCTCACGCGTCAGCTGCTTCTCTTCGGCAGGAAACAGCCCGTAGAACTGAGTCTTCTTGGCCTGAACCGGACCATAGAGGACATGCTGAAGATGCTGAATCGCATCATCGGTGAAGACATCGTGGTGGCCTCTGAACTGGATCCCGGCCTGTGGTCTGTCCGCGCGGACGCGGGCAATCTGGAGCAGGTGATCATGAATCTCGTGGTCAACGCCAGGGATGCCATGGCTGAGGGCGGCACGCTCACGGTCGCGACTGAGAATCTCGTTCTGGACAAGGTGTCTGCGGAATCCAGCCCTGGGAGGCAGCCCGGTGAGTATGTCTGTCTGTCGGTGACGGATACCGGGATCGGCATGGACGAGGAGACTGCCCGGCACATCTTCGAACCGTTCTTCACGACCAAGGATGTCGGGAAGGGAACCGGCCTCGGCCTGTCCGTCGCCTACGGCATCGTGAAGCAACACGGAGGATGGGTCAGCGTCCAGAGCGAGCCTGGGAACGGCACGCAGTTCAAGGTCTGTCTGCCAGCGTTCACGGAAGGGCTGTCAGAGTCTGTCGAAGAGGAAGTCTCGGTGGAGACATCCAGAGGCGGCGGCGAGAGGATCCTCGTCGTGGAGGACGACGACGGTGTTCGTGGGCTTGCCGCAAAGGCCTTGGCCGACAACGGCTACGCCGTTCATGAGGCGACCACTGCGGAAGAAGCGATGCGCGCGTTCAAGGGTGAGGACGGAGCATTCAAAGTCGTCTTCAGCGATGTGGTTCTCCCGGGCAAGAGAGGTGACGAGCTGGCCGACGAGCTTGTTGCTTTGAAGCCCGAACTGCAGATCCTGCTGACGACCGGGTACACCGATGAGAGGTCCCACTGGTCCGCTCTCCGCGAGAGGGGATTCCCGCTACTGCGGAAACCGTACAGCGTGGAAGAACTGATCCTGGCAGTCCAGGAGGCCGCCCGGGTTGACCGGGAAGAGCAATCTGACTCGGCTCCGGGGTCGGCGCATCCCGTCTGATTCCCGTCGTACATCTCTTGGCAGGGGCTCGTCCTGGTGAGGTGTGGCACCCCAGGTGGGTGAGCGGTGCTACGGCTTGGCGGGTTCCAGATAGTGGCAGGTGCCCTTGTCCTCGTACATCGCGGCGTCCGCTTCGGCGATCACCTCCGTGACCGGGCGCGGTGACTTAGGATCCCACAGGGCGTATCCCATGGAGAGCTGGATCTCGGCATCTGCGTAGCCTGCCTCGACGTTCCAGCCCGCAAGAGCTGCAGCGAGCCGACACCTTGCGGCTTCACCCGAAGGGCCTGCTTCGGGCATCACTACGAGGAACTCGTCGCCTCCGTACCGATAGACGGTCTCAGCGGACCTGACTTGGCCCAGAATGAGACGGGCGATGCCGCGGAGCACCGAGTCGCCGACCGCGTGGCCCAGCGTATCGTTGATCTCCTTGAACCGGTCGACGTCGATCATAAGGAGGCCGATCTGATGGCCGTAGCGCCGGGCGCGCTCAATCTCCTGGGCGATGGCATCGTCGAGATGGCGGCGGTTGAAGAGGCCTGTGAGTGGATTACGTATCGCCTGTTCCCGAAGCTGGTCCCGAAGCTCGAGATTGCGGACCGACGCCCTTGCGTGCCCGAGGAGTAGTTCCAGCAGGCGAACATCTTCGGAATCGAACGCTGCGACATCCTGTGCGAGAACCTCGAAGACACC